>NZ_JCBCPP010000002.1:0-210055 GCF_059889265.1 Streptomyces sp. MMS24-W38
TCACATCGCTGCGCGATGTGCAAGCGAACCCCCGTGCTGCGCACGGGGGTTGCGCTCCCGCTCCGCGGGAGCGCTGGCGGGTGGCTGCGCCACCCGCACAACCCCGATGCTGCGCATCGGGGTTGACGCTCCGTCCGCTGCGCTCCCGGAGCGGACGGACTTCGTCCCGCTCAGGCTTCCGCTGCGCTCCAGCCTGGGGGCGGGTCCGCTGCGCTCCCCCGCCTGGCGGTCCTTCCGGCTGCGCCTCCAGGACCGTTGGGGCCCGCTTCGCGGGCCGGGCTGGCTGCGAGAGTGGGGGTTGCTCGTTCGTTTCGGGTGCTGGTGTAGTGGGTGCATCGGATTGATGCACTATGTATTGTTGGCGGAAACACGGGACACCCTACAACCACCTGATGCGGGCCCAGGTGCCCGCGCCTTTCGGAAAAGGGAAAACGCATGTGGAGTGCTCAGGACGTGGCGCGGGATCAGGTCCGGCGTCAGGCGAATGGCCTGGACGTCGCCGCCGTTGCGGAAAAGGTCGCAGAGGCCGCTGTCCGTGAGCGGGAGACCGCAGAGCAGTTGAGGGGAAACGGTTCCTTCTACGCGTTCGAGATGGACCGGGAGCGGTTGGCTGCCATCTGGTGGGCCCAGCACGCCGAGTGGCGGCGCGTCAGGGACTTGATGACCGCAGTCGGCTGGAGCGTGTACGAGCCGGAACAGGACGCTCAGGGCTCGGTGTGGGCACGCGAGCGTGAGGAACGGCTTACTGATGCTCTTGCGGCACAGACCGGCTTCGGGGCGCGGGGGGAGGAAGCGGATGAGCTGCGGGCGGAGGTCTGGTTGTCCACCGTGTCCAGTCGGCTGGTCCGGGTGGTGGCCGGCCGGACGGGACTGCGTCCCGCTGAGGTCCTGGCGCAGCTTGCCGAGCGGATCGTGGTGGGCGAGGACGGTACGGTGTCCGTCCCGCCCTTCACGCCGTCCCTGTGATTTCCGAAGCGAGCGGAAAAGAAGGCAGAGGAGGAGTGGGGGAATGCTGGGTATTCAGCTTCGGGAACACCAGGTGGCCCAGAAAGCGAGTTTCCGTCGGTGGGTGGGATTCCCTGCAAGATCATCCGTACCGTCGGAGGGGGCGCGGGGCACGATCGTGTCCGCGACCGGATCGGGCAAGACGATCACCGCCGCCGCGTGCGCGCTGGAAGGCTTCCCGGGCGGGCGAATCCTGGTGACCGTCCCGACCCTGGACCTACTCGCACAGACCGCCCAGGCATGGCGGCTGGTGGGCCACCGGGCGCCGATGGTGGCGGTGTGCTCCCTGGAGAAGGACGAGGTCCTGGAGCGGCTCGGGGTGCGCACCACCACCAACGCGATCCAGCTCGCCCTGTGGGCCGGGAGCGGGCCCGTCGTCGTGTTCGCCACGTACGCCTCCCTCGTGGACCGCGAAGACTTCGAGGACCCGATGGGCCAGGAGAAGGTGCGCGGGCCTTTGGAGGCCGCCCTGGCGGGCGGAGAGCGCCTGTACGGCCAGCGCATGGATGGCTTCGACCTCGCGATCGTGGACGAGGCCCACGGCACGGCCGGTGATCTTGGCAGGCCGTGGGCGGCGATCCACGACAACGCCCGGATCCCGGCCGGCTTCCGGCTGTACCTGACCGCGACCCCGCGCATCCTTGCCTCGCCCCGGCCCCAGAAGGGCGCCGGCGGGAAAGAGCTGGAGCTGGCGTCGATGGGCCAGGACTCCGAGACGTACGGGCCGTGGCTGGCCGAGCTCGGGCTGAGCGAGGCGATCGAGCGGGGCATCCTCGCCGGATTCGAGATCGACGTGCTGGAGATCCGCGACCCCTCCCCCGTCCTCGGGGAATCGCAGGAGGCGCAGCGGGGCCGGCGCCTGGCCTTGCTGCAGACCGCACTTTTGGAGCACGCGGCGGCGTACAACCTGCGTACGGTGATGACGTTCCATCAGAAGGTGGAGGAGGCCGCCGCGTTCGCGGACAAGCTGCCCCAGACCGCAGCCGAGCTGTACGCAGGCGACGCCACCGACCACGACCTGGCCGCCGCGGACCGGCTGCCGAAGTCGTCGATCGACGCACGGTTCTACGAGCTGGAGGCCGGCCGCCACGTACCCCCGGACCGCGTCTGGTCGGCCTGGCTGTGCGGCGACCACCTCGTCGCCGAGCGGCGCGAAGTGATCCGGCAATTCGCCAATGGGATCGATGCCGCGGGCCGGCGGGTGCACCGCGCGTTCCTGGCGAGTTGCCGGGTGCTCGGGGAAGGCGTGGACATCACCGGCGAGCGCGGTGTGGAGGCCGTGTGCTTCGCCGACACTCGCGGCTCGCAGGTGGAGATCGTGCAGAACATCGGCCGGGCACTCAGGCTCAACCGGGACGGCTCCACGAAGATCGCGCGGATCATCGTGCCGGTGTTCCTTCAGCCGGGCGAGGACCCGACCGACATGGTCGCCTCCGCCTCGTATGCCGGGTTGGTCGCTGTGCTCCAAGGCCTCCGCAGTCATGATGAACGACTCGTGGAGCAGCTCGCCTCGCGTGCCCTCACCAGCGGGCAGCGCACGGTGCACGTCCGGCGCGACGAGGAGGGGCGGATCGTCGGCGCCAGCGGTGAGGGTGACGGCGAGGACCAGGAGCAGGGCGATACCGACGGCGCCGCCGAGTCCGCGCTGCTCCACTTCTCCTCTCCCCGGGACCCCGGCACGATTGCGGCGTTCTTGCGTACGCGGGTCTACCGGCCGGAATCCCTGGTGTGGCTCGAGGGCTACCAGGCCCTCATCCGCTGGCGGAAGGAGAACGAGATCACCGGCCTGCACGCCGTGCCCTATGACGTTGAGGTCGAGGTCGGGGTGACGAAGGACTTTCCGCTGGGCAGGTGGGTGCACCAGCAGCGGAAGGCGCTGCGGGCGGGTGAGCTGGAGGAGCGGCGCAAGGAACTGCTCGACGCGCCGGAGGCCGGCATGGTCTGGGAACCGGGCGAAGAGGTGTGGGAGAACAAGCTCGCCGCGCTGCGCTCCTACCGGCGCGCCACGGGGCACCTTGCTCCGCGTCAGGACGCGGTGTGGGGCGAGAGCCAGGCGATGGTGCCCGTCGGGCAGCACATGGCCAATCTGCGCAGGAGGGGCGGCCTCGGCAAGAACCCGGAACGTGCCAGGACCCGCGCGGAGCAGTTGGAGGCGATCGACGAGGACTGGAACTGCCCGTGGCCGCTGGACTGGCAACGCCACTACCGCGTGCTCGCGGACCTGGTCGACGCCGACGGCCACCTGCCCGACATCGCACCCGGCGTGCTCTTCGACGGCGACGATCTTGGGAAGTGGCTGAAGCGGCAGAAACAGCCCGGCACCTGGGCGCAGCTGTCCGACGAGCAGCAGGAACGGCTGACCGCGCTGGGCATCAAGCCAATTGAGGCACCGTCTCCCGCCCCGGCAGCTCCCCGTGCGACGAAGAGCCCGAGCAAGGCACAGCAGGCATTCCAACGCGGCCTGGCAGCCCTCGCACAGTGGGTGGAACGGGAAGGCGCCCACCGGCCGGTGCCAAGAGGCCACAGCGAACAGATCACGCTCGACGACGAGGTCGAGCCGATCGCGGTCCGGCTCGGCGTGTGGGTCTCCAACACCCGCGCGAGGCGCGACAAACTCACAGCCGAGCAACTCGACGCGCTGCGGGAGCTGGGTGTGGAGTGGGCCTGACATCGCCACCGGCCGGACGCTAAACCGGCCGGACCCATCAGTCCACAACGCGAGACCCCGGGCGGTCATGACAACGCCCGGGTTCTCGTGCTGTCGGCGCTCCAGGGCGGCAGGCCGAGCAGACCAGTGTCGAGCATGGCGCTGTATGAACATCGCGCGCCGGGACTCCGCTGCCGACGTCGACGTACCCCACACCACAACCGCATGACCACACAGGCCCGTTAGAACCTCGAAAGCCGAGTGGCCTCGTCCGCGGGCACATAGCCGAGGGCCGCGCGGTTAATCACCAAACGCACGAAAGAGGCGATGAATGCCAAGCCTTCCCGGAAAGCTTTTCCGACTCAGCTCACGTTGCGGAGCATCGGGGAGGCCGGGGCTGCGGCTGTGCCGAGGGCCAGCATCGTGATGGCCGTGAGTGCGGCAGGTATGTGGTCCGGGGACAGGAGGATGACCGACCACGGATGAGCCTGACCGTTGCCGCCCGAGTTGCCGATGAGCATCATCGTGATCACCCATGCCACCGGAGTGATGGCAGCCACCTGATGACCCGCTATCCGGCGGGCGCACAGCATCAGCCCGACCAGGAACGCGGTATTGCGGCCAGCCGTGTTCGCAATCTCGGCGTCGAGGAGTACCGAAACGGTGTGCGCCACGGCGACCGTGGTCAGGATGGTGGCCAGAACCAGTGCCTGGTCGAAGCGGGCAACGGGACGACTGCCCGACGCCTCGGCGGCGGGAAGCCTGCTGCTGAGGCAGAGCGCGAGCCCCATGCAGGCCAGGAGCGGGGCGAAGAGAACCAGAGGTCGGGCGGCGTCGCTGCCCAGGGAAGGAAGATCGACCAGCGTGTCCCCGGCCGCTGCGGTCAGTGCGGCGTAAGCCGCGAGAGCGGCGGCGAGGACCGGGATCCGTCGTGTTTTCAGCCACAGGCGCATCGGATCATCCTCCCGTCTTGGCGATGGTCGGCATGGTCTCCGGAGCGGGTTTGCACTGCTGAAGCAACGTGACATTGCGCGTGAACCACGACAGCTGCTCGTCGGGCGACAGCTTCGTCTCTCTGTCCACCACGGACATCACTCGCGGGTCGGCGGCCAGCTTCTGACTGTACTGGCTCTGGATCTCGTCGACGTCCATGCCGGCCTTCACCATGAGCCAGGCCGCGAGTGTGCCCACGTGGCCGGTGTGGGCGTCGGATGTGGTGGGACACGGCGGGATCGGTGGCAGCGCCGACGCCGCGACGCTCGCCCTCACAGCCACGTCGTCCATGTCCCGGTAGAGGAACAGCCTCCACGTCCGCGCATCGATGTCGGCTGCCTCGGAGACGAACGCGAGCTCCTTCGGCGGCTCCAGGCCTGCCTCCACGAGGCGCGGCACGATCTCCTTCGCGGCATCGGCCAGCGGCTCCAGACTGCCGGTCGCCTCTAGAGGGACGCAGATCCTGGGGGAATCACCGGTGCACACGGGCGGGTCGGTGCGGGCGCGCAGCGGCGGGTCACCATTCCAGTCGCGCACGGGCAGGATGGCTGAGACGGTGAACACGCTCAGGCAGACCAGGGACGCGGCAGCTGCTGCGCCGACGCGTACGACGCGGTGGCGACGCCACCGGGCGATCTCCGCACTGACCAGGACAGCGGCCAGGATGCCCGTGGCCAGCACCATCGGTACGGCGAGCGCCACCGGGTTCATAGTGATGGTGATGTCCCCGTAGGGGGCGCCGAGCCATCCGGTGAGTTCCCGCAGCCACATCGGGTCGACGACCGTGACGGGCATCACCAGGCACAGGTAGTCGATGACGAGGATCAGTGGTGCGGCCAGAATGCGCGGCAGCAGCATGCCAAGCCCGTAGCCGAGGGCGGTGTGGACGATGATGAGGTACCCGGCCATGGCCAGCACGCCCAGGTGCGGCCAGTCATGTGCCGCACCGGTCGCCAGACGCACGGTCAACAGGCACACCACGACCGCCGCCACTCCGAGGAGCACCACGGGCCACAGTACGCTGATCGCTATCGCGTACCTGCCGCGCACGGGTGCCAGCCGGTGGACCCCCGCCCTCCTCAGCCGCCCGGCCTCCCAGGCCGCGAAAGCCGCGCAGGCGGGGGCGTAGAAGGGGAGAGTGTGCCCGACCAGAGCGGTGTTGCCGGCCCAGTAGGCCGGTTCGTTCGCCGCCTCATGGCTGGTGACCAGCCACACCCACGCGAGGACCAGAGGAGCGACCCAGACGACGCTGGTGGTACGCAGGGCTGTTGCTACGCGCACGCCGCCTCCTCCTGAACGGTGGCGTAGTAGGCGGCTTCCGCGAGGCGGCCCGGCGCGGTGCCGGGCGGGGCCAGGGCATGGAATTCGCGTACCGCACCGGCGAAGCGGATGGTCCCGCCGCTGAGCACGACGACGTGGTCGTAGGTGTCCTCCAGATCGGCGACATCGTGAGTGGAGAGCAGCACGTGCTGGTCGAGGCCGCCGAGGATCTCGTGGAAGACGCGTCGCTGGCGCGGGTCCATGCCGGCTGTCGGCTCGTCGAGCAGAAGGACTTCGGCCTCGTGCACCAGGGACTGGGCAACGCCGACCCGGCGCTGCTGCCCGCCGGACATCTGGCGCACCTTCCGGTCGGCGAAGTCGGCGAGTTCGACTCGCTGGAGAGCGCCGAGAGAGGCGTCCCAGGCGTCCCGGCGGTTCATTCCTTTCAGCCAGCCGACATAGGCCACCTGTTCGCGGGCGGTCAGCCGGGGAACAGACTCGATGTGCTGGGGCAGCCAGGCGACGCGTCGACGGTATTCGGCAAGATTGGCACGCCGGGCAGTCGTCCGCCTCCCGTACGCAACGGTGCCGGCCTGTGGCTGTAGTACGGAAGCGGCCAACGACAGGACCGTCGACTTGCCGGCGCCGTTGGGGCCGAGGAACACGGTCCGGCCGGGCGGGAAGGCGAAGGTGAAGTCCTGGATGACCGAACTGCGGCGGTGATAGCCGAACGCGGCCGAGTGGAAGCCGATGGGCATGGTGCGCACTCTCTGACAGTGGGGGAAGCCCGCACCCGTTCGGTGCGGGCTCTGACGTGCCTCAGATCACCACATGTGGACTCGCGTGGCGGACAGCGTCGGTCCGCTGGAAGTGGTGTTCCCGTTCACCGCCTTGATCTGGAAGAAGAGGTCATCGCCCTTGCGCCCGGCCCACTCTCCGTGGGACTTGCCTCCACTGAAGCAGGCGGTGAAGGTCTTCGTCTCCCAATACTCGTTCGGGGTGGTGTAGTTGTAGTTGATCAGCTGAACCTTGGTCGACTCGCTGAGGTACCCGCGATCCGAGGTTCTGCAGTTGTAGAAGTCGATGATTGTCGGAGCTGTCGCGATGTCGGTCTTGCTGGACTGGAAGCCGGGCCGCACAGCCGTGAGGTAGCTGTCGATGGCCGCTATGGAGACTCCTTCTTCCTTGCCCCCTGGGGCGTCCTCGGCGGACGCGGCAGGTGCGGCGACGAGCGGCAGCAGGGCGGCACAGGCCACGACCGCCGCGGTCTTGAACATACCGAGAGAAGAACGCATGGATCACTCCTGAAGTGAGGGTGCTCGCGAGGCCCGATCGGCCTCACCGTCCCCTCCGGGAGTAAGGCCCGGGGGACAGCCAAGCTTTACCTGTGGTTTAGACCACCCGGAGCCTCCTCCTGGCGAACGTGATCTTTCTGTGATCAACTCCAGGTCAAACACGCTGAGTTGTGCAGTTCCTTGACAGGAAATTGTTGATCGAACGCTGAGTGTGAAGTTGTCCCGGTGCTGGCCTTGGCGGACGCGTCGGCGCTCCTGCTCGAGGTGGAATGCCCAGGAGGCGTCGATGACACCCTCGCTGTGCAGGGCGCGGATTCTGGAGGACGACTTCGGCTCCGGCAAGGCCCTGCGGATCTACACCGGAAGGACACACCGCGACCTGCAGCAACCTCACGAGCCGTCACCGCAAAAACGGCACCCCGATGTCACCACCACCCCACACCGCACGGCGAAGCCCCAGCCCACCGCCCTGACACCAGCGCTGGAGAGCACTGGTGTCACCACTACAGAAACCGGTGACCTTGAGATGCAGATTCGCACTGCCGACGCGCAACACCACGTCCACGCCGCCGATCCCCCGGCGAGCTGGCCTCTGCCCCAGCCCTGCCCCATCCCTTCTTCCTGCTGGTGGGCGGCCGAGGAGGCTCTAGGGGGATGTCAGACACGGCAGCTGTAGTTCTTGATCGGTAGGGCATCGCTGCTGGTCAAGCCGTTGTGGCTTCGTTGATGTCTAGGGACAGCATTTGTCGACGGTTTCCGAAGGCAGTTAGTGATCAACGAGCTCGGAGATGTCGAGGAGAAATGACGGCACTGCCGTGTCCGCGAAGCGGGATGTCGGCGTACAGGTCAACGTCCCACCGGGTACAGCCGAACGTGCACAAGTCCAAGACGGCGTTCAGGGATGGGTCTCGGTTGTCCCGCATTTCGAGCGCCCACGGTCGGCAGGACCGACGGCGCCCCGTGGCATGAAAGCGCGTTCGCCCGTGAGATGGTTGCTGTCATGACAGTTGGCGCGCCGGGTAGCGAGGTTGCACTCGAGACGAGTCGCCTGCTGCTCAGACCTTGGCGGGTAGCCGAGGCTGTCGTCCAGCGTGAGCTGTGGACCGAGCGTGATCCACGAGTGCCGCCGCACCGCCGAATCGACGCGGACGGACACCCCACGGTCGCGGAGCTCGAGGATTCGATCCGCACCAACCGGCTGTGGTCGATCGGGTTGCTGGCGGTCGAACGGAAGGCCTCTCGTGACGTCATCGGCTACTGCGGGCTGGTCGACAGCGGGCGAGGGTCGGTAGGGGAACCGGAACTGGCATTCGAGCTGCTACGCCGAGTTTGGCGTCAGGGATACGCGACCGAGGCCTCGTTGGCGGTTCTGGAATGGGCGCGATCGTCTGGGTACGAACGTCTGTGGGCCACGGTCTGGGACTGGAACACCGCTTCTCGCCGAGTGCTGGCCAAGGTCGGGTTCACCGAGACCGATCGGAAGGAAGCGGACGCGGTGCACGGGACCACCCTGTTCACCACGAGACGGCTCTGAGTGCTTGTCCATGAACTGATCATCTCGGGGGTGGCGGGGCGGTGGCGCGGGCGAGGCGGCGTCGCATCAGGAGGATCATCGACCAGTGGACCATGGCCTCGTGGTGCTCCGGTAAGCGCTCGTAGTCGCGGACACATCGGCGGCGTTGGCAGATCCACGACAGGGTGCGCTCGACCACCCAGCGCCTGGGGAGCACCACGAAGCCCTTCACGTCGTCGCTGCGCTTGACGATCTCCAGCGTGACCTGGACTTTCTCCTTCGCCCAATCCACGAGCCTGCCCGCGTAGCCGCCGTCGGCCCACACCAGGACGATCCGCTCGTAGAGGTCGCGGAGGAACTCCAGCGCCGGGCGGGCGCCGTCGCGGTCCTGCACGTTCGCGGCGGTCACCAGCACGACCAGGACCATGCCGAGGGTATCCACGATCACGTGGCGCTTGCGGCCGCCGACCTTCTTGCCCGCGTCCCACCCCCGACTGCCGGCGCCGACGGTCTCCGCGGCCCGTACCGACTGCGAGTCGATGACCGCCGCGGACGGCTCCCGCTCACGCCCTTCGGCCTCGCGGACCTTCTCGCGAAGGTCGTTGTGGAGGGCGAGGGTGAAGCCGTCCCGGCTCCATCGGGTGAAGATCGCGTGCAGGCTCTTCCAGCGAATGCCGTAGTCGGCGGGCAGGTTGCGCCACTTGTTGCCGTTGTCGGCGACGTAGCAGATGGCGTCGATGACCAGGCGTCGGCAGTACTCCTCCGGGCGGCCGCCGTTGCCGTCCAGCCAGGCCGGCCAGGGCAGCAGCGGCGCGATGGCCTGCCATTCCGCGTCCGTCATGTCCGTGGTGTAGCGGCGCGGACGGGCGGGGCGGTCGGCGCCGTGGCCGAACCGACAGGCGACGCAGGAGCAATCGACTTCCTCAACCGTGGAGACAGGGGACGGCGCGGTGGCGTACAACGGCATGACGGGACCTCTTGGTGCGGCGGCCGGCTTCGACACCGCTGTTGCTACCAAGAGGTCCTGCTCGTCCGGACGACTTCACCGATTCCGCCCTGACGATCAGTTCATGGACAGGCACTGAGACACCGGACGTTTGGCCTGCGGACGGCTCCGTGCAGTGCTGGCAGGCGGCAGGTGGCCCCAATCCGTCGGCAGGCAGAAGCGGATGCGGCACACACTCCACGCCGGGGCGCTGGGGACGGAACACCACGGGGGCTGGCGGGGCCGTTCTCATGGGTCTCGCTGAGTCCGGTGGTCGGATCGCGGTCGGTTGAAGCGTCGCATCTGCCTCCGCTCGTCTCATCGTCGATCCGCACGACGCTGTGCACGGCAGCTGTACTTGGGTGTGCACGTTGACTCGCACGCCGACACGGGACGGCCAGTCGCCCGTCTGGGCGGCTGGCCGTCGAGGCAGGTAGCGGCAGGGGTCAGCCAGCCTTCGCGGGCTCCTCAGCTCGTGCCCGCGTGCTGGCCAGGCGGTAGGAGTCGGTGCCGGTCTCGATGATGGTGCCGTTGAACGTCAGCCGGTCGACAATGGCCGCGCAAAGCCGCGGATCCGTGAACGTCTTCGTCCAGCCCCCAAAGGACTCGTTGGAGGCGATGGCGACGCTGTTCTTCTCCTCGCGTTCGGTCAGGACCTGGAACAAGAGTTCAGCGCCGTGCCGGTCCAGTTCCATGTAGCCGAGCTCATCGATGCACAAAAGATCAACACGTCCGTAACGGGCGATGGTCTTGTTGAGCTGCTTCTCGTCGGCTGCCTCGACCAGCTCGTTCACCAGCTTCGTCGCGAGCGTGTAGCGGACGCGGTAGCCCTTCATCGCGGCCTCGGTGCCCAGGGCGATGAGCATGTGGGACTTGCCGGTGCCGGAGTCGCCGATCAGGCAGAGCGGCTGGCTCTTCTTGATCCATTCACAGCTGGCCAGGTTGTGGATCGTGGCTGCGTCGATGTTGGGGTTAGCGTCGAAGTCGAAGGCTCTCAGGGACTTTTCTCGCGGGAAGCCGGCTGCCTTGATCCGTCGTTCCGAGCGGCGGCGGGACCGGTCGTCGCACTCGGTCATCAGCAGTTCGGCAAGGAAGCCCCGGTAGGTCATCTGGTCTTTCATCGCCCGGTCGGCGATGTCGGAGAACTCGTTGCGGATCGAGGGCAGTCGCAGCATTCGGCAGGCGGTGTCGATGGCGGCGTCGGCGGCCTGTTCGGTCAAACCTCGCTGGCGGGGCAGGGTCACTGTGCTTCTCCCTCACGGTGGTCACCGCCGCTGGTGCGACGGCGTCGGAGCAATTGGTCATAGGGGGTCACCGAGGGCAGCGGCCTGGTGTCCTCAGGAAGGTGCGCGAGCCGCCATTCGTACAGAGACGTCACCGTCGCCGGCGGATTCCCGGACGCCAGCTGGCCAACCGCAGGGATGGGTTCGGTCTCGGCCTGGGCGACCTTGCGGGCTTCCAGAGCGACCGCGTCCGCGGTCATGGCCCCGGCCCGCAGAGCCGCTGCGAGGCCGGCGACGACATGCTCATGGGGCAGATGCCGCCCCAGTAGGAGGACCTCGATCAGAGCCCGGGTGCCGTCCCGCTCACCATGCATCTTGCGGGCCTGATCCCACCAGGCGTCGTGGACCGGGGTGAACCTGCCTGCCGAACGGGCCTGTTCGAGGGCTGTGGAGCCAGGGAAGGCACCGGGCTTGCGGACCAGGACTTCCAGGTAGTGGTCCAGATCCAGACGGACGGCACCCTTCGCGATCAGCCGCTCGTGCCGGGCTACTTCCACGTTCTGGTCGTAAACCACCAGATGAGAAGCGTGCAGCACGACGCGCACGCGTTTGCCGATCAGCCGGATGGGGACTGAGTAGCGGTTGGTGCGGACCGGGATCTGGCCGTAGCGGTCGACCCGCGGGGTGAACAGCCGGCCCGTCTCGAACGGTTCCTCGGGCAGCGGCATCAGCAGCGGTTGTTCGAGTGCGAAGTACTCCGCGACCGTCTTGGGCCTGGAGCCGATGCGGCGGGCGTCGTCCTGCCGGTCCCACTGCTCGACCATCTCGTTCAGCTCGGCGAGCGAGGAGACCTCGGGGACGGGAACGAAGTGGTTGCGGCGGAAGTAGCCGATCATCCCTTCGACTCCGCCCTTCTCGTGGGCGCCTTCGATGCCGGGCCGGCAGTAGAAGCTTTCGATGCCGAAGTGCGAGCGGAAGGCGATCCACCGGTCGGCCTCGACTCTTCCCCTGCTCTGCCCCAGCACCCTGGCGACGGCGGCCTTCAGGTTGTCGTAGCGGACCTTGGTCCTCGGAACTCCGCCCAGCGTCCGCAGTGCATGAACGTGGCCTTCGAAGAAGGCTTCCTGGCCGCAGGAGGCGAACACGCGGTGGACGGCCTTGCCCGAGTACGACAACCGGAAGGAGAAGAGGTAGCAGGTGACCAGCTCGCCGCCCAGGCGCACGGTCACGTCACCGAAGTCGACCTCCGCTTCGTGACCGGGCAGGTGTGTCTGCGGGACGAACGCTTCCAGCGGCGCTTTGCCGGACTCGACCAGGATCTCGGGCTTCCGGCCGGCGACGTAGTAGCGGACCATCCCGTAGGAGACGTCCGCCCCGTGCTCGTCGACCAGCCGGTGGAAGATTCGGGTGACGGTGTGCCGCTGCTTGCGCGGCGCGTCCAGGTCCGCCCGGAGGATCTCGTCGATTACCGGCTTGTACGGGTCCAGCGTGGTGGCTCGAGGAGGCAGCTTCTTGCGTGGCTCAGGCCAGGCCGAGTCCAACGCCTTCCGTACCGTCCGCCACGTCACGCCGTGCTTGCGCTCAAGCTCCCGCATCGACATGCCGCCGCGGTGGTCACGCCGGATCGCCGCGTACAGCTCGACCTTCGACATCTGCGGCATGACCAGGACCTTTCACCAGGAGCATCCCGATGCTGCCCTGACAAGAACCCCAGTGCCTCCCGAACTCATCAACATCACCCGACCGTGGTTCTGGGCGCCTCCCAAACCCGTCGACAAGTAACGTCGCTACTGCTCGATAAAGCCACCGTTGCGGCGGCGGTGATGTTGTTCCACCGGCGGTGGGCTTCGGCGGCTTGGTGTTGGTGGCGGCGGCGCCAGGTGGACCAGAGCAGGAGGTGGTCGCGGTCGCGCCGGGGCTGGGGCAGAGCGGTGATCCGTAGGAGTCGGAGGAGTTCGCGGCCGCTGGCCGGAACGAGCGCGCTGCTCGTGGTGGGGGCTGTGGTGGTGCGGGCGCGGGTGATCGCGAGGACGGCGGCGGCGAGCATGCTGACCAGGGTCCAACGCATCCAGGAGTTCCAGCAGGTGGTCTGGCCCTGATCGAGGCCGCAGACGCCCTTGGCCAGCTGGAAGTCCTCCTCGACGCGCCACCGGCAGCACACCACATTGTCAAGCCCCGGGTTTGGTGGACGGTGGGTTAGCTGGTTTTCAGGGTGAGTTCTGGTGTGGGTGATGCAGTGTGGAGGGCCTCGTACTCGGCGGGCGGGAGGTGCCCGAGCTCTCCGTGGAGGCGTCGCCGGTTGAACCAGTCGATGTACTCCGCCACGGCGATCTCGATGTCGTTGATGCCGGTCCACGGGCCCTTATTGCGGATCAGCTCGGCCTTGAACAGGCTGTTGAAGGCCTCCGCGAGGGCGTTGTCGTACGAGTCGCCGCGTGAGCCGACCGATGCCACGGCGGCCTCATCGGCGAGGCGTTCGGTGGAGCGCAGGGCGCGGTATTGCACGCCGCGATCGGAGTGATGGACCAGTCCGGCCAGGTCCGCGCCGTCGCGCCGGCGGCGCCAGATACCCATGTCCAGGGCGTCGAGGGCGAGGTCGGTGTAGAGGCTGGTGGCGACCTGCCAGCCGACGACCATGCGGGAGAAGACGTCGATGACGAACGCGGCGTACACCCAGCCGGAGAAGGTGCGGATGTAGGTGATGTCCGCGACCCACAGCTGGTTCGGTCCGCTCGCGGTGAACTCGCGTTTGACCAGGTCGGCGGGGCGGCCGGTCTCGGGAGCCGGCCGGGTGGTGCGCGGGCCCCTAGCCCTGCTCACGCCGCGCAGGCCGGCCTCGCGCATGAGGCGTTCCACGGTGCAGCGGGCCACGTTCCGCCCGGCTCTGCGCAGCGCGGCGTGGATCTTCCGGGCGCCGTAGACGCCGTAGTTGGCGGCGTGGAGCACGCGGATCTCCTGGGTGAGCCGCGCATCGCGCAGGCTGCGGGCACTGGGGGGCCTGCTGGCGGCGGCGTAGTAGGTGCTCGGCGCGATCTCGGCGTCGGTGCCCTTCAGGGCCTCGCAGATCGGCTGGACGCCGAACTCCTGTTTGTGCTGGTCGACGTAGGCGACCTTCAGCGCAGTGGGCGGTCCAGCTCCGCGGCGAAGAAAGCCGAGGCGGACTTCAGGATGGCGTTGGCCCGGCGCAGCTCCTTGTTCTCGCGTTCCAGCTCGGCGATCCGGGCGGCGTCGGCGCTGGTGGTGCCCTCGCGCAGGCCCTCGTCGGTCTCGGCCCGCTTGACCCAGGTGCGCAGGGCCTCGGGGTGGACGTCGAGCTGTTCGGCGATGCGGCGGATTGCTCCGGTCCGGCCGGCGGGGTCCTGGCGGGCCTCGACCGCCATCCGTGTCGCGCGCTCACGCAGTTCGTCGGAGTACTTCTTGGGGGCAGCCATGGTCGGCATCCTTCCGGGTCTTCGATGTCTCCATCAAACCCAGGGCGATTCAGTCGCAGGTGCCCCTGTGGCGCGAGGGACTTGCCCGGTCGGCGCTGCCGGTGGACTACCAGCGCATCCTGCAGGTGGCAGCCGACCGGGCCCGGCTCGGGCAGGGGCCGGTGACCTGTCAGGAACTGGCCGCAGGGTTCGGCATGGACGTGGTACCGGCGCGGGTGGAGGCGCTGCGGTCGAAGGCCAAGCGCCTGGTGGCCCGCGGCTGGCTGGCCGAGCAGCAGCCGGGCCGGTTCACGCCTGCCCGCGGGGTGGCCGGGCCAGGCGGCGGGTCATGAGCAGGGTCATCGACCAGTAGACCATCGCCTCGGCGCTGCTGGTGCGGCGCTCGACGTCGCGGACCAGGCGGCGGCTTTGCATCAGGTGGGCGAAACACCGCTCGACGATCCACCGTTTGGGCAGCACCACGAAGCCGCGCATGTCGTCGCTGCGCTTGACGATCGCCAGGACCAGGGCGAACGTGGCCAGGCAGTGCTCGATGAGGCTGCCGGTGTAGCCGCCGTCGGCCCACACCAGCTCCAGCCGGTGGTGGGCGGCGGCCACCCGCGCCAGCAGGACCTGGGCGGCGGCGCGGTCGCCGACATCCGCGGCGGTGACCAGCACGCCCAGCAGCAGGCCGAGGGTGTCGACCACGACGTGCCGCTTACGGCCGTTGATCAGCTTGCCGCCGTCGAAGCCGCGGCTGTCGGCGCCGACCACGGCGTCCGCCTTGATGGACTGGGAGTCGATCACCCCGGCCGTCGGCTCCGCGTCCCGGCCCAGCTTCTTGCGGACCTGCGCGCGCAGCCGGTCGTGGAACTCCTGGATCAGGGCGTTCTCGAGCCAGCGGCGGAAGAACGCGTACACCCGGTCCCACGGCGGGAAGTCGGCGGGCATCGCCCGCCACTTGATTCCGTTGTCGACGAGGTAGCGGATCGCGTCCAGTATCGCGCGGTGGCAGTAGCCCTCGGGCCGGCCGCCCCGGCCGCCCAGCCAGGCGGGCACCGGCAGCAGCGGCCGGACCTCGGCCCACTCCGCGTCCGTCAGGTCGGTCGGGTACCGGCGCTGCCGCTCGGGCCGGTCGGCCGCGTTGCCGTACACGTGCGCGAGGCACTCACACGATGGAGCAGCCGGGTTGGACTGCCCGCCCGTTGACACGGAAGACTGCGGCACCGGGGCCTCCTGTTGCTCTATGGATTCGACACCCACGAGTTGTTCAGGAGGCCCCGTCTTCATGCCCTGGCCTCGGCAGGATCACCCGACCGGGAACCCGCGTTCGACCGCCACCGCTCAAGATCGAAAAGACAACAGCTTCTTAAGTTTCCGGACCACCGTGAAAGTGCTGCGCACCGCCGCCCAGGTCGGGCAGCTGGTCGGGGCCCGCATCGCCGCAGGCCCCCCGTCCCCGCAGAACCCCGCGTAGCACTCCGGCCACCGCCACCCCGGCCCCGGGCCCGTCGGTCCGGGGCCGCCTCGCGTTCGTGGGCCGACCGCCTCAGTCGCGGTCGGATTTAGGAAACCCGCCCAGGCCAGAGTCCCCACGCGGGCAGGGCGAGCCGGCACGAGCGACAGCCGCCCGGCAGCTCGCCGGGGGCACAGACCTGCGATATCTCCGCCCCGTGTCAGTGACTCGACTTTCGACGTTTTCGTTGATCGTCGTGTGGGTCGCCCAGGCGGGTGATGTGACGTCATCTGGCCGCGCTGGCCGGCGACAGCCTGGAACCCGGACATCCTGGGTATCTCACTGTCCCATCTGATCGTGCGCCGACTGCTGCCCGAGGGCGCGGTGCTGACCGTGGCGGTGGACGACACGCTGTTCAAGCGGCACGGGAAGAAGGTGCACGGTGCGGCCTGGCAGCACGACGGCGCGGCCAGGGGACCCAGGCCGGTCGGGCGCGGGACCTGCTTCGTGGTGGTCGGCATCGTGGTTCAACTGCCGTTCCTGGCACGGCCGGTGTGCCTGCCGGTGATGGCCCGGCTGTGGCGCCCGAAGCAGGAGCAGTCCAAAGTCGACCTGGCCGCGTCCATGATCCGCCTGCTGGCCGCCTGCCACTACCGGCGGCGCATCCACGTCGTCGCGGACGCCGCCTACCACGGCAGGGCGCTCCGGGCTCTGCCCGCGACCTGCACGTTCACCACGCGGCTGCCCGCCTCGGCGGTGCTGTACGACCTCGCCCCGCCGCCCACCGGACGCCGCGGCCGACCCGCTCTGAAGGGCAAGCGGCTGGGCACCGCGAAGGACCTGGCCGAGCGGGCCGTCTTCGCCGCATTCGAGGTCACGCGCTACCAGCGCACCGATACCGTCCACCTGGCCGAGATCACCTGCCTGTGGTACGGCTCGTTCCACACCCGCACCGTCCGCGTGATCCTCCTGCGCGATGGGGACACCGTCAGCGGCTACGACCTGGCCCTGGTCACCACCGACCTGGACACGCCGCTTTCGGAGTTGGTCACCCGCTACGCGTGTCGCTGGTCGATTGAGGTCACCTTCGCCGAGGCCCGCGACCTGCTCGGGGCCGGCCAGGCCCAGAGCCGCACCCGCCACGCGGTGGAACGCACCGTGCCGTTCGCGTTGTACTGCTACACGATCACCGTGGTCTGGTACGCGCTGCACGGCCATCACCCGGCCGATGCCGCCCAGCGCCGCGAGCGGGCCCCGTGGTACACCACCAAGGCCGAGCCGTCCCTGTCCGACATGGTCACCAAGCTCCGCCGGGTGATCATCGCCGCCCGATTTACGCCTACCCGCTCAGGCCGGCCCACGGACGAGGAAATCCGCGCCGTCCAGCAGGCATGGGCCGCGGCCGACGCAGCCTGATCGCCCAAACCTGTCAGAACGTCGAAAGTCGAGTCAGTGAACCACCACGGGATATACCCCGCCGTGACAATGAGCCCCGGTGCCCGTGTCACCCTCATGTCAGCAGCAGACAGGCACTCGCCCCACCGTGACCAGCGAAAAGACGGCGGAAAGCAGCCGACAACACCCCTGCATAGACTCGCCGCCGGACGCTGCCCTCACGCACCTCTCACGGACCGTAGCGGCGTGGCGAGGGCGTCTGCCAAGGCGCCCGGCACGGCGCTCCCGGGGGCCCCACAAGGTGTTTCGCAGGGCGCCTCACCAATCCCGGTCCTGACGGGAAAACCCGCACCTCACAAGCGTGGTCAAGGGGCGCCGAGCGCGCCGACTACTTCCCTGAGAGCCCCCTTTACGGGGCTTCTGCGGGCCGTACCGGCCCGGTTCCGCCGGGCCCCGACGCCCTGCTCCGGGCCGGGCAGCGCCGCCGCCCAGGCCACCGCCCGGTGCTCAGCGGAGTTCTCCGCCTCGCACGCACGCGACCCGTGCCCACCCGGGGGCCCGCCGCCGCCCACGGCGATCCCGGTGAGGAAGAACAACGCGCGCCGGGCGAGAATCCGGCATGACCGACCGCCGCCCGCTGGGCACCGGACCCACCCGCACCGCCACCAAAGCGGAGCTGCCGCCCGCGCCACGCGCCCAGCTCGCCGCCGAACGCCTGCCCACCGCCCCGGCCGCCGGCGACCCGATGCCCGCACGCCCGGCCACCGGTCGCCGCGCACTGGGCGCCGGCCCCGGCGGTGATCCGCAGCCACCCACAACCGAACGCACAGCTGCGCAGCCTCCCCCGGTCTGACGGCGCGACCCGGCCCTACAGGTCGATGTCGATCCGCTCAACGTCGGTGAACTCCACGCCGAGGCCGTGCGCGCGGCGGCCGCCGTCGCGGAAGTACACCTCCCCCAGGCCCTCGGCGGCGATGCCGGGGGTGTCCGGGCCGATCCCTGACCTGCGCAGCTACTTCAACGCGGTGATGTGGCGGTTCCGTACCGGCAGCCCCTGGCGGGATGTGCCGGAGAGCTACGGCTCTTGGTCGACGGTCTACGACCGGTTTCGGATGTGGGCGCGTGACGGGGTCTTCCAGGCGCTCATGGACGGGATGATCGCCGAGGCGGCGGCCCGTGACGACGTCGATCTCAGCCTGGTCAGCGTGGACTCGACCGTTGCCCGTGCGCATCACCACGCTGCGGGCATGGTGGTCGACCCGGAGCTCCTGGAGGACCTGGAGAAGGCTGCGACGGAGGAAAAGGGGCTGCAGCAAAGGGGCAAAACGACCCCGTAGGAGACGGGGCCGCGGACGGCGGGGACCCCGAGCGGGAACAGCGCCGTGCCGTGCGCCGACGCCACAGGGCCCGACTGCGGGCCGCCGAACTGGGCCGCTCCCGAGGCGGGCTCACCAGCAAGGTCCACCTTGCCGTCGAGCGGCGCTGCCGCCCGCTGGCCATCGTCCTCACCCCCGGGCAGGCCGCGGACAGCCCGCGCTTCATCCCCGTCCTGGAGAAGGTCAAGGCGCGTGTCCCGGCCGGCCGCCCGAGGACCCGGCCGGACGCGGTCGCCGGCGACAAGGCGTACTCCTCCCGCGCCAACCGCGCCCACCTGCGCAAACGAGGGATCAAGGCGGTGATCCCGGAGAAGAAGGACCAGGTGGCGAACCGCAGGAAGAAGGGACGCTCCGGCGGCCGCCCGGTCAGCCACGACACCATGCTCTACAAAGACCGCAACACCGTCGAGCGCGCCATCAACAAGTTCAAGGAATGGCGGGGGCTGGCCACCCGCTACGACAAGGCACCCGAGAGCTACGCCGCAGGACTCCACCTGCGTGGATCCGTCCTTTGGCTACGCAGCCTGCCGGCCCTCCCATGATCTGAACCCCGAACAGGCCCTAGGACGAAGGAGTCGGCGCAAGGGTCGGTGTCGTCGGACAACGCGGTCACGGGGAAAACGACCAGTTCCGCGATGCCCGGCAGCAGCCCTGGCAGCTGCTCCACCTCGGCGCGAGCCGCGCGGCCTGGGCATCGTCTCCGGTCTCCACCGCCAGGACGTAGTCAAAGCCCAGCTGGACCAGATGCGGGGGCGCGAGGGAACGATAGGGGACATGGGCAGCTCCTGACGTACGGTCGCCGTGCCGATCACGACGACGTCCCCGGCAGTGTCCGCCCGCCGGCCTGTGGATAGAGGCGGGAGAGCTCTCCCTCCCCGCCCGGACGTGACGAATCGGGCTGCAAGGGCCAAACCCGGCCCCCTTGTCCACCATGGTCGGCCCTACCACGAGCCCGACCATGACCCCTTGTCCAGGCCGGCCACACCCCGACCACCGCCGCGTTTCTCCTAGACCACGCTCGCTACCGGCGGCCGTCAGACCGCGGACAAGGAGGTCCCGTGCACGCTGCTCCCTCGATCACCGCCCACCGAAGGGCGGCCCGAAGCGAGGAGCCACCGCGATGACCACGAACCGACCACCAGCAGGCGCCCGCCGCGCTGACCGCCGAGATCCTGACGGCGGTCGGGGAACTCGACCAGGACGCCGCCCCTAACGTCATCGCGGCCCGGCTCGGCGACGGACTCGCGCCCGCCCTGCACACGATGGCGAAGGCCCTGCGCGTGCAGGCCGGCGCCTTGGGGGTGCCCGCGGCGGCGGTGGACGACTTCGGCGGGTTTGAGGGGCAGTACGAGCAGATCGAGAAGGTCGCGGCCCACCACGGCAACCACCGCTCGTGATCGTGTTACGAGCTCATACGAGGAAGGGGACGATCTCAATGAAAGCCATTGTGGTAACCGACCAGGCCGCGGGAACGGCCGGGATGACGCTGACGGAGCGGCCTGAGCCGCCCACAGCGATCAACGACGTCATCGTTCAGATTCATGCATCGGGCTTCGTCCCGACAGAGATGGAGTGGCCATCGACCTGGACCGATCGCGCCGGCCGTGACAAGACACCGTCGATCCCCGGCCACGAGCTGGCCGGAGTGGTCACCGCCCTCGGCTACGGCACGACGGGGCTGTCGGTCGGGCAGCGGGTGTTCGGCCTCGCCGACTGGCACCGCGACGGCACCCTCGCGGAGTACGTGGCGATTGAGGCACGCAACCTCGCACCGCTGCCCGGCGACGTCGACTTCACGGTAGGCGCGTCCCTGCCCATCTCGGGTCTGACCGCGTGGCAGGGGCTGTTCCAGCACGGCCGTCTTCAGGCCGGCCAGACCGTCCTCGCCCATGGCGCAGCCGGAGCAGTCGGGACGATGGTGACCCAGCTCGCGCGTGAGGCCGGCGCTTACGTCATCGGCACTGGACGCGCCGCCGACCGTGAGAAGGCGCTCGACTTCGGCGCGCATGAGTTCGTCGACCTCGAGAACGACGCGCTGAAAGACGTCGGGGGCGTCCATCTGGTCTTCGATGTCATCGGCGGCGACGTCCAGAGGAACTCTGCGGCTCTGACCAAGACCGGCGGGACGCTGGTGTCGGTCGTGGGCCCGGTCGAGGCCCGCCCCGCTGATGGCCTGGCGATCGATTTCGTTGTCGAGGCCGATCTCACCCAGCTGGGTGAGATCGTGCAGCGAGTCCGGGACGGGCGGCTGCGTACGAACATCGGAACCACCGCGTCCCTCGACAACGCGGTTGCAACCCTCAACTCAACCGAGCGACGCGAGGGGAAGACAGTCATTCGTGTACGCCCGTAGGGAGTGATGGCCACACTCTGAGCAGCTCCGGAGGCGCTTGTACGCCCATGAGATCCGAGATCAGCGCGCCCCAGTCGCCGCCCTGAGCGACGAACCGCCGCTATCCGAGGCGCTTCATCAGCTCGGTCCAGGCACGTGCGATGCGCTCGGGACCCCAGCCGGTCGTGGTCGGCTTGGGAACCGCGCGATCCGACCGTGTCGGCTACGTGGTCGTGCGCTCCTGCTCGACCTGGGCACGGAACGCGGCCTCCTCCTTGCTCACCGCCGCGGCTCCGTCGAGTACGGCGTCGATGTCGGGTTCGGGGATCACCACCGCGCCGGAGTCGTCGGCGAAGACGTACTGCCCCGGGTGCACGCCCACCCCCGCGACCACGACCGGCACGTTCGCCTGGTACGGCGTGATCACATCGCCGCCCCATCGCACGGCCTCCGCGGAACAGTAGGCCGCGAAGGGGTGGGACTGCAGCTGGGCGAAGTCACGCAGCCGTGCGTCGGTGAGCACACCGGCCAGGCCGTAGCGCGTCAGGAGGGAAAGCTTGGTGCCGCCGCCGATGGAGACGTCGCGGTGGCCGTTGCTGGCCAGCACCAGCACCTTCCCCCGGCCACCGTCGGGTTCGACGCCCACCGCCTGCCGGAGCAGAGCGCCGAACGTGTGCGTCTCGGGGTCCATCATCACCGAACAGGAGGGGAAGAAGGAGATCGTGACCGCCGGGCCGAACAGGACCCGGCCCGGTGTCGGAGTGACGAGGTCGTGAATGTGCGCGCGGTGCCGATGGATTCGTCCCAGGGCGTCGACGATGTCCGCGCACGCCAGTGACCGGGCCGCCCGAGCGCGCCGCTTGGCCGCCGCCTCTCGCTCGTCGCCCGGCGAGGCGGGGGTCACGGCAGCTCCAGCATCCGGATCGACATCAGGGTGAGCTGGAGCCGGCGTGGCCGGTCGACGAGTAGCACCTCGCACGCCAAGCACGCCGGACAGCGCACCACCATGCCGGGGCAGCGCAGATAGACCCTGGTCTCGGCGACGCGGTGCCGATCCCCGCACTCGGCGCACTGCAGGACAATCGTGGTCGCGTCCCGGCCCAGGGCCAGCGACATCGCCCCGGCGACGGCGTTGCCGTCCACATAGCCGTCCTCCGGGGGCACCGAGAGGAGGTCTTCCTCTGCGTTCACTGCGGGCCTCCTATCCGAACCTCTCGGTCCTCAACGAGTCGGCGTCCAAGCCGGCGCCGATCAGCCCGCGGGCGGCTTCCTCGACGAAGGCGGTCGGGCCGCATACGTAAGCCCGCAGCCGCGGTTCGCGAACACCACCGGGACGAAGCAGCGCGCTCAGCTGCTCGGCTCTCAGCCGGCCGTGCTCGAACCCCGCCGCCCGTTCCCGGGTCAGATGGACGGTGCTCTCCGGCCCGTCGGGACCGCGCAGCTCGTCGGCGAAGATGACCCGGTCCGCGGTGCGCGCGGAGTACACCAGTCGCACCGGTGTGCCGTGAGCGCGGGCGGCCCGCCAGATGGCGCGCATCGGCGCGATGCCGGAGCCGCCGGCGACCAGGAGCAGCGGTACGTCGTCGCCGGGCCGCCATACGAAGTAGCCCCCCACCGGTCCCATGATCTCCAGGGCGTCACCGTCGGTGGCGACGTCGACCAGGTACGGAGACACCTCGCCGTCGTCCACGCGTTCCACGGTGATCTGCGGGGCCTCCCCGGGCGCGGAGGACAGCGAGAAGCTGCGGGTGGCCTGGTACCCGTCCTCGGCGGTGAGCCGGACGTCGATGTGCTGGCCGGCGACATGCCCCGGCCAGCCGGCGACGGCGAGCCGGATGGTGCGCGCCGAGGCGCTCTCACGCGCCGTACCGGCGACGGTGGCGGCTCGCCAGCCGTGAACGGGTCGCACGCGCGGTGGCATGGCTGAACGGTCAGTCACCGTAGTAGCGCTGTTCGAGGAACGGGTCACCGCGGTGGTGGTAGCCGGCGTTCTCCCAGAACCCCAGCTCGTCCTCGGGCATCACCCGGATCCCGCGCAACCACTTGGCGGACTTCCACAGATACAGGTGCGGCACCAGCAGCCGGACCGGCCCGCCATGTTCGGCGGGGATCGGACCGCCCTCGTAGCCCACCGCGACCATCGCGTCGCGGTCCACCAGGTCCTCCACCGGGACGTTCGTGGTGTAGCCGCCGTACGAGGACACCAGCGCGTAGGGCTCGTCGGCCACCCCGGCGTCCTCCAGCACGGCCGCCACCGGAACGCCCTGCCAGGTCGTCCCCAGCTTGGACCAGTGCGTGACGCAGTGAATGTCGGTCGTCAGGTCCACCACGCCCAGATCGTGCAGCGACGCCCACGCGTAGGTCTTCTCCGTGATCCCGTCCGTGACCACCAGCTCCCACGCGCGGGCCGGTACGTGCTGGGTCGGGCCCGCCGTGAGGACCGGGAAGTCACTGGTGACGAACTGCCCCGGTGGGACCGGGCCTTCCGTGCGTCGAGGACGTCCCGTGAATCCGCGCGTGACCATCTGTCGCTCACCACCCATCGTATCGGCAGCGTAACCAACCGTGAGCGCTCTCGCCTGCGCCGCGATGAGTGGCCCAGATGCCTCCCCCGGGCGCTGTCACGTTGTTGGGTGTGTGAGTGTCTGATGGCGTCGTCGGGGCGTGGTGGGCTTGCGCTTCGGGCCTGGGGGTCAGGCCGTGGTGGGTCGGCCGGCAGTGCCGGTGATCTGGTCCCGGACGGCGAAGCGGGTGCTCATCTCGGTGCGGTATTCGGGGGCGGTCATCCGGTGGCGGCGGGGCCGGAAGTGGGGTGAGATGCCGCTGAACGCGGACAGGAACCGCTGGGCCCCGCCGACACTACGGAAGCCTTTCATGGCGCGTTCACGCTGCCTCGTCGGCTGATGACTGTTCTCCGCCCGGTTGTTCAGGCCCTGGTGCGAGCGGTGTTCCACCGAGGGCATGACCGCACGGTGCGCCGCGCCGTAGGAGCGGAGCTGATCGGTGACGATCACCCGCGGCACGGCGCCGGTCTGCTTGAGGAGCTTGCGGAAGAAGCGTCTGGCGGCGGCCTTGTCGCGCCGGTTCTGCACGAGGATGTCGGGCACGTTGCCGTCCTGGTCGACGGCCCGCCACAGGTACTTCCGCTCGCCGTTGACCTTGATGAAGACCTCGTCCAGATGCCACTTGTCGCCGGGGCCGGGGCCGGCGTCGGCGCAGCGCGTTGGCGTAGGCCTGCCCGAACTTCGCGCACCAGCGGCGGATGGTCTCGTGGGAGACGAGCACGCCGCGCTCGAGCATCAGCTCCTCAACCTCCCGGAAGCTGAGCGGGAAGCGGACGTACAGCCACACACAGTGGGAGATGACCTCCACCGGGTACCGGTGCCCCTGGTACGACGGCGACGCGCTGTCCACGGACGGTCCCCCTCCACCATGACCAACCCGAAGATCATCCCACGCCGGTCAGCCAACGTGACAACGCCGGTCAGTGGGATCAGGTCGTCGGCGGCGGATGCGTGAGTGCGTTCGTGGGCGGTACCTGAGACTGCGGCTTGTCACTGTCCCGGACAATCGGGATGTTCCGCGGGGGCCGCGAGCCCTGGCCGTCGTTGGGGGTCGGCCAGGTGGCGGCGCCCACCGAGCCGCTACGCTCCCGTCCTCCGCGCCGCATCGAGCAGCGAGGCCCAGTCGGGCAGCTTGACCACGTTCCGGTCCAGCGAGGCGCCGAGTTCCGCCTCGGCCCGTTCGATCGCCCGCCACCCGGCCCACTCGACCGGCTCGATCCCCTCGGTACGCAGCGCCACCAGCGGATCCCCGGGCACGTCACGGCGGACCAGCGCGGCCGTGTCCGCCAGCAGGGAGGCCACCGTCTCCTTGGCGCACGGCCGGTTCGTACCGATGACACCCGTCGGGCCCCGCTTGATCCAGCCCGCCACGTACTCGCCCGGCGCCACGGCACCCTCCCGCAGCACCCGCCCGGCCAGATGCGGCACCGTGCCGCCCGAGGCGTCGAACGGCAGACCCTCCAGCGCCACTCCGCGGTACCCCACCGAACGCAGCACCAGTTGCGCCTCGATGTCCTCATACGCACCCGTGCCCGTCACGCCACCGTGCCCGTCCGGCACCGTCCGCTCGAAGCGCACCGCGCCCACGCGGCCGTCCCGGGCGAGCAGTTCGACCGGGCGGAGGAAGAAACGCAGCCGGATCCGCCGCCGGGAACTCGGTGCGGGGGTCTCGGACCAGCCACGCAGCACCTCCACGTTGCGGCGCTGCGGGGCGGGCAGCCCGGAGGGATCGGCGTAGGCCGGATCCTGCGCCAACTCGGCCCGGTCCACGGCGATCCCGGTGTCTGGCAGGGTGCCCAGCTCGCGCAGTTCCTTGGTGGTGAAGCGGGCCTGGGACGGACCGCGCCGGCCCACCATGGCGATGTCCGTCACCCGGCTCGCCCCGAGCGCGGTCAGGGCGGCGTGCGGCACATCGGTCGGGCTCAGCTCCGGCACCCCCCGGGCCAGCATTCGTGTGACGTCCACGGCGACGTTCCCCACGCCGATGACCACGGCCGACCCGACCCCGCGCAGGAACCCGTCGTCGGTGGGGGTGCCTCCCTGCCCGGGGGAGTCCGGGTGGGCGCTGTACCAGGACACGAACTCGGTCGCCGACCAGCTCCCCGGCAGGTCCTCACCGGGGATGCCCAGCCGCCGGTCGGTGGCGGCGCCCACGCAGTACACCACCGCGTGGTACAACTCCCGCAGCCGGGCGACCGACACTCCTGAGGGGCCGACCGCCACCCCGCCGAGGAAGCGCACCCGCTCGTGCTCCAGGACCGCGCGGAGGTTGTTCTGCAGCGACTTGATCTTCTCGTGGTCCGGTGCCACGCCGTAGCGGACCAGCCCGTACGGGCACGGCAGCCGGTCCAGGACGTCGACGCGCACCTGGGTGTCCTGCTGGACCAGACTCTGTGCGGTGTAGCACCCGCTCGGTCCGGAACCTACGACGGCGACACGCAGCACGGCGGAACTCCTCACCCCACGGACCGACAGGAGATCGCTGATGTCTCCAGCATCGCACCACCGGTGCTCCGCTGACAGGGTGCCGTCCGCCACGAGGGGTGCGTGTTCGCTCGCCTGGAAAGTGACCACACGCTTACGTTGCGTATGCGCTTGAGGCATCCTTTCTTCATCTTTCCGATCGTTCTCCGGCTGACCGGCTCTGCACGGTCAGCCGCACGATCGAGATCGGTACACCCGTCAGGACGACCATCAGGGACGCCTGAGCGGGCTTCGTCGACACCGTGCGCCGGATCCCGCCCTACGAGGGCCCGTCCGAGGGGCCCGGGACCGCGGCCGGGGCGCGAAGGTTGCGCCGGCGCAGCAGCAGGGCGGGCGCCGCCACTGCCACGGCGACGGCCGCCGCGGCCAGAGCCCAGGGAACGCCGGACATCGCGTCCGCGCCCACGGCATGGTCCACCGACCAGGAACCCGGGCCGGTCATCGCCAGGAGCAGTGCCAGGGCCCCCGTATCGGAATATCCCGCCCGCCGACGCCGTTGCACCCCCATGCCGGCATGCCTGAGTCAAAAGGATCGGGCGGTGGCGGAAGGAGCACCTCATGGCACGCAGCACAGCGCGGCCCGTCGTCAGGCTGAAGTCGGCAGCCGGTACGGGAGTCACCTACGTGACCCGTAAGAACCGTCTGAACGACCCCGACCGGATCGTCCTGCGCAAGTACGATCCGGTCGCCGGAGAGCACGTCCTCTTCCGCGAAGAACGATGACACCCGCCTCCCTCGCCCTCGTGCAGCCCCGCGGAAGGAGACCGTGATGAAGGTACGCAAGTCCTTGCGCTCGCTGAAGTCCAGGCCCGGCGCCCAGGTGGTGCGCCGACGGGGCGTGACCTTCGTGATCAACAAGAAGGATCCGCGGTTCAAGGCCCGCCAGGGCTGACCAGCCACCGCACCACCCGGACGGCCCGGTACCGCGCTCGCGGTACCGGGCCGTCGCGGCGTGGTACCGCGCCCGGTCGACGCGCGCCTGGCCAGGATGGAGCCCCACGCCCAGTCGGGGCGAGCGGACGTCCAGGAGGCGGAGATGGCGGTGGACCGGGTCGGCATGGTCGTACACGGCGGACGTCCCGAGGCCGCGGAGGCGGCCCGCACGGTCCGTGCATGGTGCGCCGAACATGCCGTCGCCTGCAAGGACGTCGACGTGTGGAACGACGGCGAACGGCGCAGCGCCCGGCAGGAAGTGGCGGCGGCCGGCGACCCCGGCCTCGTCGTCACCCTCGGCGGGGACGGCACCTTTCTGCGCGGGGCCCGGCTCGCGGCCGCCATCGACGCGCTGGTCCTCGGTGTCGACCTCGGCCGCGTGGGTTTCCTGACCGAGGTGCCCACGACCATGGTGCGTACGGCGCTGGACGCCGTGCACGACGACCGGCTCGACGTGGAGCAGCGCATGCTGCTGACCATGCGTGCCTCGTGCCGCCTGGAGGTGCCCTCGGACATCAAGGCGCTCATGAGCTACGGCCGAGGCCCGCTCCTGCCCCCGACCAGCGTGCGCTCCGACTGCGAGACGGGCGGCGAGTGGGGCATCCCGCTGGACGTGACCGCCCTCAACGACGTCGTACTGGAGAAGCTCGCCAGGGACCGGCAGATCTCGGTCGGGGTCTACATCGCGGGCCGGCTGCTGGCCTCGTACTCCGCCGACGCGCTGCTGGTGGCCACGCCGACGGGATCGACCGCCTACAGCTTTGCCGCCGGCGGCCCCGTGGTCTCGCCGGGCACCGAGGCACTGGTCTTCACACCGGTGGCACCGCACATGACGTTCAACCGGTCGGTCGTCGCCGCCCCGGACGAGCCCGTCGGGCTGCGGGTGCTCGAGCGCTCGGGCCGCGCCGCCGTCAGCATCGACGGCCAGCTCCGCGGCGTGATCGGCCCCGGTGACTGGATCGGCGTCTACGCCGCACCGCGCAGGCTGCGTGCCGTACGGCTCGGCCCGATGGACTTCTACGGCCGCCTCCGTGACCGTATGAACCTCACCGACGCGCCTGCCGCGGTCGCCGACGGCACGCCCGCACCGCTCTGGCCGGTCCGCAGTGCGCCGCCGGGAGACCTGGCGCACCTCGCCATGCCGGATGACCCGACGGCATCCGGGTGACGGGGCCCGTCACTCTGCGGGTGCCGATAAATCATCCGCCCAGGCCACGGCCTTGACCGGCCATCTCTGATGCAGCTGCCGGTTACCCCGCTGTCTTCACCTGAGCGAGGGAGGACGGCATCATGATCGGTTGTGCTGCTGTGCCTGGCCTACCTCGCCGCTACCAACATCTTCGCCCTGCTACGTCTCCTGCCGATGAGCGAGCGGGACAAAGACATCGAGATCCTCTCCCTGCGGCACCAACTGCGGCGTTGTCACGTTGGCTGACCGGCCTGGGATGATCTTGGAGTTGATCGTGCCGGGGAGGGATCCGCTCGTGTCATCCGCGCCGCCGTCGTACCAGGGGCACCGATACCCGGTCGAGATCATCTCCCACTGCGTGTGGCGGTACTTCCGCTTCCCGCTGTCGTACCGCGAGGTCGAGGAGCCGATGCTCGAGCGCGGCGTCATCGTCTCCCATGAGACAGTGCGCCGCTGGTGTACGAAGTTCGGGCAGGCCTACGCCAACGGGCTGCGCCGCCGGCGACCCCGGCCCGGCGACACATGG
This sequence comes from Streptomyces sp. MMS24-W38, assembly GCF_059889265.1. Lineage (NCBI taxonomy): Bacteria > Bacillati > Actinomycetota > Actinomycetes > Kitasatosporales > Streptomycetaceae > Streptomyces > Streptomyces sp. MMS24-W38. The sequence continues at coordinate 28,587 of NZ_JCBCPP010000002.1, forward strand.
CACCTGGACGAGGTCTTCATCAGGATCGACGGAGAGCAGAAGTACCTGTGGCGGGCCGTCGACCAGGACGGGATGGTGCTGGACCGCCGGGACACCGCCGCGGGCGCTGTCACGTTGTTGGGAGCCTGGATCTCTGACAGCGCGTCGGGGCGTGGTGGGGGTCGGGTTTCGGGCCGGTGCTCAGGCCTCGGCGGGCCGGCCGGCGGCGCCGGTGATCTGGTCCCAGATCGCGAAGCGGACGGTCATCTCGGCGCGGTAGCCGGTGGCCGTCATCCGGTGGCGGCGGGGCCGGAAGTGGGGTGAGATGCCGCTGAAGGCGGACAGGAACCGCTGGGCTCCGCCGACGCTGCGGAAGCCCTTCATCGCGCGTTCGCGCTGCCGGGTGGGCTGATGGCTGTTCTCGGCCCGGTTGTTCAGGCCCTTATGGGAACGGTGCTCGACCGAGGGCATCACCTTGCGGTGGGCCGCGCCGTAGGAGCGGAGCTTGTCCGTGACCATCACCCGCGGCACCGAGCAGGTCTTCTTCAGCAGCCTGCGGAAGAACCGCCGGGCCGCAGCGGTGTCCCGCCGGTTCTGGACGAGGATGTCCAGGACGGTGCCGTCGGCATCCACGGCCCGCCACAAATACTTCCGCTCGCCGTTGATCTTGATGAAGACCTCGTCGAGGTGCCATGTGTCCCCGGGCCGGGGCTGCCGGCGGCGCAGCGCGCCGGCGTAGGCCTGCCCGAACTTCGCGCACCAGCGGCGGACCGTCTCATGGGAGACGACGACACCGCGCTCGGGCATCGGTTCCTCGGCCTCTCGGTACGACAGCGGGAAGCGGAAGTACCGCCATACACAGTGGGAGATGATCTCGACCGGGTACCGGTGCCCCTGGTACGACGGCGACGCGCTGTCCACGGACGATCCCTCCCCGGCACGATCAACTCCAAGATCATCCCAGGCCGGTCAGCCAACGTGACAACGCCCTTCCTCCTGATCCTTGCCGCCCTACCGTGCCTGGGAGCACACCCGCGTAGGCGGGCCAACCACACTGGCTGTACCGCGACTGCCGCTTTCACCGTCACCCGTCTGGCCGCCGTCCTGTCGCCGGGTCTAGTGGCACGCGCACACCAGCCACGGGCCGAGAGTGACCGCCCGCTCGTCTGCTGCCACCGCCTGCCGGGGCGGCCCCGTAGGCTCATGTTCGGGTTGACACCGGACTACTGGGGCCTCGTACTGAACATGAGGGAATCTTGATCAGAAGTTTCCTGTGGGGGGTTCCATCATCCGCATCCTCTCCCCCTCTCATGGAGGCGCTGTGACGGTGCAGCAACAGCAAGCTATCCCGACGGTTCTGGTGTACGAGGACGACCCCGGTTTTCCTCCGAAGGTCAACATGCCCGTACCGCATCCCGTTCCACAGCTCGACACACAGCCCTTCCCGACAGCCATAGCGGAAGCCGCACCGCAGCAGGACAGTGCCGGGCCCGGCACCGAGGCATTCCGCTACTGGGTGGCGGCCGACTCGCTGAGCAGGGCCAGCCAGACCTGGGGACCGCTGGTTCCGACCGGAACCCAGTGGCATCCGCAGGTCGGACGCGTCCTCACTGCGCACCTCAACGCCGGAGACGACCTCAACGCCTTCTACGACCGTAGAAGCCTGTGGTTCTTCCGCCGCACGGTGGCAGGCGTCACCGTCGCTGCATGCGAGAGCAACGAGGTCGTCGAGCACGAGACGGGACATGCGATCCTCGACGCTCTGCGCCCTCAGCTGTTCAACGCGGCGAGCGCGGAGACGGCCGCCCTGCACGAAGCGTTCGGTGACATCAGCGCCCTGCTGAGTTCACTCCGGCTGGAATCGCTGCGGATCGCGGTACTGGCCGAGACGCAGGGCGACATCGAAGTGTCCTCGCGGGTGTCGAGGATGGCCGAGCAACTGGGCTGGGCGATCCGCCAGGGCCACCCGAACGCGGTCGACCCGGACTGCCTGCGCAACCTGGCGAACAGCTTCTTCTACCGCGACCCGGTGCAGCTGCTGCCGAACGGACCCGCGAACACGCTCTCCAGCGAGCCGCACTCGTTCTCCCGGGTGTTCAGCGGCGCGTTCCTGAAGATCGTCGCCGGGATCTTCCGGCAACAGAACCTGCAGGACCAAGCCGGTCTGGCCAAGGCGGCCGAGGTCGCGGGACAGCTGCTGGTGGATGCTGTCGTGGCCGCGCCCGTGGTGTCCGCCTACTACGCGCAGGTCGCGGGTCACATGATCGCCGCGGACCAGCGCCGGAACGGCGGCAAGTACGGTCAGTCCCTGCGCTCGGCGTTCATCCGCCACGGCATTCTCTCCCTGGAGGCTGCCGCGTCGATCACCGAGCCGGAGGTGGCACGCCGAGGTGCCGGAATCGCCGAGGCGACGCCGGGCGGTGGCGACGATCAGGGTCTGACGGCCGTCACCGTCCAGGGGGCGACGTACGGTATCACCCAGCCACTCGCCCTCTCCGCTCCGGCGCAGGAACGACGCTTCGGCATCGCAGGCTCAGACCCTACCGGCGGCTCGGTGCGCCCTGCCGACCCCGAACTGGTCGCGACGTCGTTCCTCGAGGACCTTTTCCGACGCGGCCGGGTCCACGTGCCCGAAGAGCACCGCTCCGACACGGCGTTCGTCGACGACAACCCCTCCCGGCTCAAGACCCACGAGATCACGCGGAGCGCGACCGGCGAGGGTCTTGTCCTGGTCCGGCGGTGCTTCGACTGAACAATCAGTGGAAAAAGCGCAGACGACGGACGGTGAGCCGTCCGTCGTCCTCGCGCTTGATCACGTGCGTCGTCTTGGGCGTAGGCTCCTCGCCCTCGAAGACCGCCTCGCCGCGAGCCAGCAGGTCGCTGATGAATTTCTCGGTCGCCCGGCGCTCGGCGTCATCGCTCTGTCTGCCTTCACTGGCGCCCTTCTGGCCTTCATTACTATTTGCGTCCATCTCGTGTTTCGCACTTTCTGGCCGGTCAACGGCGGGACGGTGGTGTGACTCGGTGAGGTGATTTTCGGGCGGGCTGCGCGTGGCAGCGGTGGCCGGGCCCGGACATAACGGAAGCATCCGCGGTGTTCTCCAACACTCTTGCGAGGGGCCGCCGATGCTTTCGGGTCCGACCGTACCGCCTTCCCTGCTCGCTCTGCTGCAGGTGCTGCGCCCGTGTTTCACCGCGCCCGGCGTTGTCACGTTGGTGGGGGTGTGACCGGCTGAGTCTTCCCTCGTAGCGTAGAGACCCTGACTGCAGGGGAAGTTGGGAGTCATGGCGGAGAAGAGGCGGAAGTTCGACGCGGAGTTCCGTGAGGGGGCCGTGCGGATCGTGACCGAGACCGGGAAGCCGGTCGCCCAGGTCGCGAAGGACCTGGGGATCAATGAGACGACACTGGCCAGCCGGGTGTCGCGGGCCCGCAAGGCAGGCGGGGCCAGTCCGACGGGCGAGAGCGAGGAGCTCGAGCGGCTGCGTCGAGAGAACGCCCAGCTGAAGAGAGACGTCAAGGAGCTGGGGATGGAGCGCAAGGTCCTCAAACGCTGCATGGTCTTGTGGGTGAAGTGGCTGAGGCGGACCCGGCGGCCGTCGTCGGGGTAGTCAGCGACCAGAAGACCGAGTACAAGATTCCGCACCGGACCTCCTGCCGAGCGCTCGGCGTGTCGGAGGCGTGGTTCTACAAGTGGGTGTGTCACGAACGCCGAAGGGAGCTCGATGTAGGTAGAGCTTCGTGAGGCGGTGCTGCGTGGAAGATGAAGGTTCTGGCCCTTCGGAGTCGCCCTGCGGGGGGAGGCTCCAAACCGCCACATGCTGCGGCGGCTGAATGCCGTCCGTGGTGAGCGATGTGGAAAAGGCGTCTGTCGAGGCGTCAGGTGGGGATCGGGAAGGCGAGCGCAAGCGAATCGCTGCTGACGTGTCGAAATAGAAACAGACGACATCGAAACCGGGGTGTCCACTTGATCCCGGGATGAGCCTGGCGGGAGCCCGTCGACTGGCCAGGCGGTGTCCGGCATGGAGGCGACGCGAGCCCGGTCTGCGGGTTCCACGCGGAACGTGAGAAGGCGCGATCCGACACCGTCCGCCCTGTGGGCGGCGAGAGGGAGTGTCTCCTGCGGCTGTCCGCAGGGGGCCTGAGTACCGTCGCGGGTCGTGCTGGCGGACCGGTTCGTAGTAGCTGTGAAGCCCCTGTAATGGGGGTGGAGCGAAGGGGCCGGGTCGTTCGTGGCCGTTTGTTCGATCAACCGGAAGTGCTCCGGGAGGAGTCGCGTGGACGTGCTGAAAGCATCAGGCAAGCCGTTCGAGATCTCGAAGCGGGCTGTCTGGGAGGCGTGGGAGAAAGTCAGGGCGAACAAGGGCGCAGCCGGGGTGGACGGTGTGTCGATCGAGGAGTTCGAGAAGGATCTGCGGGGCAACCTGTACAAGATCTGGAACCGGATGTCCTCGGGGACGTACTTCCCTCCTGCGGTCCGCGCGGTGGAGATCGCGAAGTCGCACGGCGGGGGCACGAGAATTTTAGGCGTGCCCACCGTCGCCGACCGGGTCGCTCAGACGGTGGTGGCCGGGGTGCTGGAGGCGAGGGTCGAGCCGATCTTCCATCCGGATTCCTACGGCTACCGGCCGAAGCGGTCCGCGCTGGACGCGGTCGGGACCTGCCGGACACGGTGCTGGAGCAACGACTGGGTGATCGATCTGGACATCCGGAAGTTCTTCGACTCCGTGCCGTGGGATCTGATCGTCAAGGCGGTCGAGGCGAACACTGACTTGCCGTGGGTGGTGCTGTATGTCAAGCGGTGGCTGGCTGCACCGTTGGCACTGCCCGACGGGACATTGCAGGGGCGCGACCGCGGGACCCCACAGGGATCAGCGGTATCGCCCGTGCTCGCCAATCTGTTCCTCCACTACGCGTTCGACGTCTGGATGGCCCGGGAGTTCCCTGGCGTCGAGTTCGAACGCTACGTGGACGACGCAGTGGTCCACTGCGTCAGCGAGTCGCGGGCGCGCACCGTGCTGGCGGCGATCAAGGAACGGATGCGCGAGGTCGGGCTGGAGCTGCACCCGGACAAGACCCGGATCGTCTACTGCAAGGACGGGAAGCGGCGCGGCTCGCATGAGCACACGGCGTTCACGTTCCTGGGGTTCACGTTCCGGGCGCGCGGGGCGCGGACGAAGACCGGGCAGATGTTCCTCGGTTTCAACCCGGCGGTCAGCAAGGAAGCTCTGAAGATGATGAGTGCACGGGTGCGGTCCTGGCGACTGCACCAGCGTACGGACCTTTCCGAAGCGGACCTCGCACGACGGATCAACCCGGTAGTGCGTGGTTGGTTGAACTACTACGGTGCCTTCTATCGGTCGGCGCTGTATCCCCTCCTGACCCGCATCAACGCCTACGTGATGCGGTGGTCGCGCAACAAGTACAAACGGCTGCGGAACCGGAAGAAGGCCCAAGCCGCGTGGGATCGGGCTGTGAGGCTGCCAGGGCTCCGGCAAAGTCGTTTGGTAGCCCTGTGACGTGTGGTTTTGCGGGTGGGTGAGGTGCGCGGGCGTGTTCCGGTCCGGTTGGATGGAGGTTCCTACGCCTTCCGTCCGACCAGGGAACAACGCCCGCGCCATGCCATCGTCTCGCATCTGCGTGCCTGTTCGCACGCCCGTCCCGGAGCGCGAGCTCCTCGTCGACCTGCTCGGCCGGATGCCCGATCCGCGCCGCCGGCGCGGGGTCCGTCACCCGGTGAGTGCTCTGATCGCGGTCGCGGTGTGCGCGGTGATGGCCGGAGCGCGGGGTTTCACGGCGATCGGGGAGTGGGCCCGGGACGCCGGAGCGGTAGCCGTGAAACAGCTGGGCCTGGTGCGAGGCTCGGTGGACGAGTCGACGCTGCGGCGCCTGTTCGCGAGGCTGGACGCGGACCGCCTCGACGCGCTCCTGGGGACATGGGCGGCGACGAGGGCCTCGCTGGTCGCGGGCCGGCGGGTCATCGCGATCGACGGCAAGACCGTCCGGGGCGCACGCGGCGGTGACGCCCCGGCCCCACATCTGGTCGCCGCGCTCGCGCACGGTTCGGGAGCGGTACTGGGCCAAGTCGCCGTGCGCGAGAAGAGCAACGAGATCCCCGCGGCCAGAGAACTGCTGGATGCCCTCGACCTGGACGGGGCGGTGGTCACGATGGACGCGCTGCACACCCAGCACGCCACCGCGGCACTCGTGACCGAGGCCGGCGCCGACTACGTCCTGACCGTGAAGGCCAATCAGAAGTCGTTGTACGCACGGCTCAAGGCTCTGCCCTGGGCCCGGATACCTGCTGTCACCAGAACGGACCGCGGACACGGGCGCCGCGCCACCCGAACGATCAAGGCCGTCGCCGTCCCCGCCTGGATCGACTTCACCGGGGCCGCGCAGGTCGCCCAGCTGCGGCGCACCGTCACCAGGAAGGGCACACGGACGGTCGAGATCGTCTACCTGATCACCAGCGCGGACGCCCGCACCGCGCCCCCGGAGCTGCTGGCCACATGGGTGCAGTCGCACTGGGAGATCGAGAACCGCCTGCACTGGGTCCGCGACGTCACCTTCGACGAGGACCGCTCCCAGGTCCGCACCGGCAACGCACCCCGCGTCATGGCAGGCATCCGCAACACCGCGATCACCCTCCTCCGCCTCCACGGCCACCAGAACATCGCCGCCGCCCTACGACACCACGCCCGCGACACCGACCGCCCCGTCAGCCTTCTCCTGACCGCATGACCGACGACTTTGCCGGAGCCCTGGTGAGGCTGCGGCCTCGGTTCTTCGCGCACTGGATCTGGGTCAACACGGTTCCGGCTGTCTGGTGACCAGGACGACAAGAGCCCGGTGAACCGAGAGGTTCACGCCGGGATCTGTGGGAGCCCCGGGGTGAGATTCCCCGGGGCCACCCGACCGCCGCCGCCCCGCCCAGCCGACGCAACGCGAGGTCAGGCGGCAGGCGCTGGCCGAGCGGACCCGCTACTTCTTCGACCGTGTGCCGCTCGAAAAGTCATCGGCGCAGGTGGGAGTGGTGCGGTTCGGCCCTGGGATCATGCCCGCGTGATCGTGTCCCTGCTGTACAGGGCGGCCCGGAGGCTGCTGTCCGTCCCGTCGGTGCTGCTGCGCCGTGACACCGCGAAGGACGCCGAGCTGCTCGTGCTGCGGCATGAGAACGCCGTCCTGCACCGGCAGCCGGCCCGGTCCGCTACGAGCCGGCGACCAGTTCTGGTTCGCCGCCCTGTCCGTGCTGATACCCCGGCGACGCCGGCGCGAGGTCTTCCCGGTCACCCCAGGCACCTTGCTCGCCTGGCACCGCAGGTTCATCGCCGCCGAGTGGGACTACACCGCACGCCGACGCACCGGACGCCCGTCCACCCCAGCGGCAGTCAAGACGCTCGTCCTGCGGCTGACCCGGGACAATCCGAGGCGGGGGCACCGGCGGATCCAAGGGGAGTCGGCTCGACCCGGACAGCGGATCGCCGCCTCGACGGTCTGGGAGATCCTCCACGCCGCGGGCGTCGACCCGGCACCGCGCCGCTCCGGCCCGACCCGGCGCGCGTTCCTCACCGCCCAGGCCGAGGGCATCATCGCGGCAGACTTCTCCCACCTCGACACCGCGCTCGGCACGAGGCCGTACACACTGGTGTTCCTCGAGCACGGCACAAGACGCCTGCACATCACCGAAAGTCACCACCCGCCCGACCCGGGAGCGGGCCGTGCAACAGGCGCGGAACCTCGCCGCCGACCCGGGCAGGCGCATGGAGTCCCTACGATTCCTGCTGCGGGACCGCGATGACAAGTACGGTGCGGCGTTCGACGCGGTCTTCGAGGCCGAGAAACCGGACGTCATCCAGAGCGCGCCACGGGCTCCTCGGATAAACGCCCACGGCGAGAGAATCATCGGCGGCATCCGGCGCGAGGTCCTCGACCACGTCCTGACTGTGAACGGGGCCCACGCCCGCCAGGTCCTGGCCGCCTACCAGCGGCACTCCACCGCGCACCGACCTCACCAAGCCCGGCAGCAACTACCGCCTGATGCCAGGGAACGGCCCGCCGCCACGGTGCACGCCCTCGACGCCCGCCGAGTGCTGCGGACCCGGATCCTCGGCGGCGTGATCAGCGAGTACCGCTACATCGCTTGACCGGCGACGATGACTTTTCGAGCGGCACACCGTCCCCTGACCAGTCGCGACTCCACGCGGGAAAGGATCACCGTTCCCGCTCGGCCCACTCCCGCACGCTGAGCGCCCGCCTCATGCGGGCCGCGATGTCCGCCTTCGCCGTCGTGTCCAGCGTCTCCGCCAGTTCCTCGAACCTGGCGGGCCGGACGTCCAGCAGACTCAGTGAGCCTTTCCCGGTAACCGGTCGTCGCTCACTGTGATCGCCGGGCTGTGCTGCGTCCTGTAGACCCCAACTCCGGGCAGTCGCAAGGCCCCTGGTAGGAACGATCTTGCGACAGAAAAGATCCGACCGAGGGGCCTCACGTGCCGACCAGTGTCACATACACCGCCGTGCTCGATGTCCGCTGGTCCACCGCCGAGCACCTGGCCCGGCCGCTGCGGGACCACCGTTCGACGATCGGTACCCGCCGGGGACGACGCGCGCTGGGCTGCTTCCGGCAGGCCGTGCTCATCCTGCGCTGGTTCATCGACGGCACCCGTCTTGCCCAACTCGCCTGCGACAACGGCCTGTCGTCCTCCACTGCCTACCGCTACCTGCACGAGGGGCTGACCGTCCTGGCGGCCGGAGCGCCGGATCTGGCCACCGCGCTGGAGCGGGCCAAGGCGGCCAGCCTGACCCATCTCAACCTGGACGGCACGGTCATCCGCACCGACCGGGTCGCGGCCCCGGGCCCCCACGGGGCGGACCTGTGGTGGTCCGGGAAGCATCGGCACCACGGTGGGAACGTGCAGGTCATCGCCACTCCGGACGGCTGGCCGATCTGGGTCTCGCCGGTCCGCCCGGGCCGGGAGCACGACACCACCTGCGCCCGCCACCACGGGCTGGTCGACGCCCTGGGCCGCATCGCGGCCGAGCTGGACATGCCGACCCTGGTCGACCTCGGCTACGAGAACGCCGGCGACGGCTTCCGCCACCCGCACAAGAAGCCTGTCGGCGGTGAGCTGACCGAGGAGCAACAGACATACAACAAGGTCATCCGTGGCATCCACGGCATCTGTGAACGCGCCAACTCCCTGCTCAAGACGACCTTCAAGGCCCTGCGCAGAGTCAGCCTCGACCCCAGCCAGATCACGAAGATCGCCGCCGCGGCCCTCGTCCTGCTCCAGCTCGAGTACGACCGCACCATCTGAACGATCACACACCGTCATGGTCCGTTACTGGGAAAGGCTCAGTACCTCCTCACCGGTCCGGACCGTGAGCAACAACTCGCACCGCCACTGTGGTGACACTTCCGGTCGATGACTGAGCCAGTGCTCCATCGCCGAGAACAGATAGTGCACCGCCGCCTGGGCGTGCTCCCGCAGCCAACCGGCCGGGAGCCGCTGGCTGAAGCCCAACCTCGCCGCTTCCTGCTCCAGCAGGAGGAGCTGATCGGTGTCCACGGCCCGGATCGTCCGCGGCAGCACTGCAGTCATGCCGCGATCATGCCACCAGACGACGCCAGTGGGGCCGGTTCGCACCGACAGCCGGGGCCACTTGAAACCGTCACACCGCCCCAATCGATCTCCGGGTGGGGCCACTTCAGACCGTCCGAGTGGGGCCAACTCAAACCGTCACGGCCGGCCCAACACCGTCCCGCGCATGCCACACCCCCGCTACACTCCCCACCGCCAGGCCGTTGACCAGGAGAAATACAGAAGTCCGACTGGAGTACTAAGCGGCGAGCCATCCGTGTACAGCTGCCCGCGAATCTTCCAGGAGGGCGAGCCGATGAAATTGCCGGCCCCTTCGAAGGGGGAACCTACCGTCAATGCACATCATCAACGGAGCATGAGACCGACAAGTGGAGGCACCAGATGGCCGATCTCCCGCCACCGCCAGAGGGAATTGTGCTGGCCCACTTCATCGTCTCGGACGATGTCGAACGCTCTCGACGCTTCTACACCGAAGTGCTCGGCGGCCGGCTGGCCTACTCCGGCCCTGGAGGCCTGACCTATGTCGCACTGGCCAACAGCTGGATCATCATCAACGTCGGCGGAGGCCCGACGGACGACAAGCCCTCGGTCACCCTGGAGGCGCCGCGCGATTCCGGCCGGGTCAGCAGTTTCCTCAATATCCGCGTCAGGGACATCTACCCCTTGTACGAGGAGTGGAGCGCCCGAGGTGCCCAGTTCCTGACGCCGCCGAAACAACACGCGTACGAGATCCGCTGCTACATCCGCGACCCTGACGGCCATCTGATCGAAGTCGGCCAGACCACCGACCCGGAGGGAGACTGGACACCGGCTCACTGGCCCCCGAGTTCCCGCACCGGCGATTCCGAGTGAGTTCCGAGATCCCGGGCCGCGCCCCGCTATTGACCTTGACTGCGCGAGTCGCGGACGATCTCGGCGAGCCGGGAGGCCTGCGCGTCGACGGACTGCGGTCCGTTGCCGGTCAGCAGGTTGCGCTCGCCGCCCCAGACCACCCTGACCACCGAGGGTTGAGGCTGACGTCGTAGGCGGCATCCCGGTCGAGACCGAGCAGGGATTGTTCACCCAGCCACGGCCGTAGCCACCCAGCCGGACCCCCGACCAGCCCGCCCATCCCAACCGAAAGGGCAATACGGACATTGACTCACGTACCGCCCTCTCATCCAATCGAGGCGTTTCCTCATCGAACCCAGTCGTTTGGCCTTCCGTCTCAGCGAACCTAGGCGCGCGGATGGACGCACTGGGCAGTTGGCCACAGCGTCCGACCGTTGTAAACGGCTGGGAAGGCGCCCCGGTGGCCCGTTGAGGACCGCTACGCCCTCGGCGAAGCAGGAACGCGCAGGCTCACAGTCCGGGTTGAGTGAGCTGATGAAGATCTTGGTATTGGGCGGAACAGCGTGGGTGGGCCGCGAGGTCTCGCGGCAGGCACTGGAACGTGGGCATCGAGTGACCTGCCTGGCCCGCGGGGAGAGTGGCGAGGCGGCCGAGGGCGCGGTGTTGGTCGCCGCGGACAGGCGTGACCCGTCGGCGTACGAAAGCCTGGCGGGCCGGGATTGGGACGCCGTGGTCGAGGTGTCGTGGCAGCCAGGCTTCGTCCGCGGGGCGCTGGCGGCGCTCGGCGAGCGGGCGGGTCACTGGTCGTACGTGTCGTCGGTCAGCGCGTATGCCTCGCATGCGCAGCCGGACGCGGACGAGTCGGCGGAACTGCTCCCGGCGACCGAGCGGGACGAGGTCGGCCACGAGGAGTTCGGGGAGGCCAAGGTGGCCTGCGAGGAGGCCGCGGCGGCCGCAGTGGGAGACCGGCTCCTCATCGCGCGGGCGGGACTGATCGGCGGCCCCGGTGACCACAGCGGCCGCTCCGGGTACTGGGTCGGCCGCGCGGCCCGCGAGCCGCTGGCCCCGCTGCTGGTGCCGGCTTCTTTGGGCATCCCGACGCAGGTGGTGGACGCGCGAGACCTCGCGGCATGGCTGCTCGACTGTGCGGAGAAGGGGACGACCGGAACGTACAACGCGGTCGGCCCGATCGTGCCCTTCGGGGAGTGGGTCGCGCTGTCGCGGGAGATCGGCGGGCACACCGGGCCGGTGGTGGAGGCGGACGACGACTGGCTGCTCGGGCAGAAGGTGGTCCAGGCCATGGGCCCGGAGTCGCTCGCGCTGTGGGTGGCCGACCCGGACTGGGCCGGCTTCGGCGCCCGCAACGGCGCTGCGGCGGGCGCGGCCGGCCTGCGGCACCGGCCTCGGGCGGAGCTGCTGGAGGAGACCCTGCGCTGGGAACGGGAGCAGGGTCTGGACCGGCCCCGCCGGGCCGGCCTGAGTATCGAGCGCGAACGCGAACTCCTGGAAGGGCGTTGTCACGTTGGCTGACCGGCCTGGGATGATCTTGGAGTTGATCGTGCCGGGGAGAGGTTCGCTCGTGTCGTCCGCGCCGCCGTCGTACCAGGGCCACCGGTACCCGGTGGAGATCATCTCCCACTGCGTGCGGCTGTACCACCGCTTCCCGCTGTCGTTCCGCGAGGTCGAGGAACTGATGCCCGAGCGCGGCGTGCTCGTCTCCCACGAGACGATCCGCCGCTGGTGCGCGAAGTTCGGGCAGGTCTACGCCCACGGCCTGCGTCGACGGCGGCCCCGGCCCTGCGATAAGTGGCACCTGGACGAGGTCTTCATCAAGATCGGCGGAGAGCAGAAGTACCTGTGGCGGGCCGTCGACGCCGACGGCACCGTCCTGGACATCCTCGTCCAGAACCGCCGGGACACCGCTGCGGCCCGGCGCTTCTTCCGTACGCTGCTCAAGAGAACCTGCTCGGTGCCGCGGGTGATCGTCACCGACAAGCTCCGCTCCTACCGAGCGGCCCACCGCGAGGTCATGCCCTCCGTCGAGCACCGGCAGTCGAAGTACCTCAACAACCGGGCCGAGAACAGCCACCAGCCCACCCGGCAGCGGGAGCGCGCGATGAAGGGCTTCCGCTCGGCCGGCGGGGCGCAGCGGTTTCTGTCCGCGTTCAGCGGCATCTCACCCCACTTCCGACCCCGCCGCCACCTGATGACCGCACCCGACTACCGAGCCGAGATGACCCTCCGCTTCGCCATCTGGGAGCAGGTCACCGGCGCCGCCGGCCGGCCCACCACGGCCTGAACACAGGCCCGGGCCGCGAGCCCACCACGCCCCGACGCACCATCAGGCAGTCATGCACCCAACAACGTGACAACGCCGGATCAGGTGATAACGCCGGTCGGAACCGAGTCTCATCCCACCAGCCTCCGTCCGGCGTGTCGACGCACAGCGACAGGCCCACCGTGACCGCACTCGCCCAAAGGCCCGCGATGAAGTCCTCCACGGCCAGGCCGTGGTGGCACAGGTCGCCCCAGCCGGGGCCGGCGCCCGAACCGTCGACGGCCCCTTCCCGGCGGCAGCCGCGAAGCTCCTGGGGGTTACGGGTCTCCGCCGTTTCAGGCCGCGGTGGTCGGGTTCGCCGCTTCGGCGGCGCGGCGGTATGCGGCGTTGAGGCGCTGGGCTTCCTCGAGCTGGTCTTCGAGGATGACGATCCGGCAGGCGGCCTCGATGGCGGTGCCCTGGTCGACGAGTTCCCGGGCGCGGGCGGCGATGCGCAGCTGGTAGCGGGAGTAGCGGCGGTGGCCGCCCTCGGAGCGCAGCGGGGTGATCAGGCGGGCTTCGCCGAGGGCGCGCAGGAAGCCCGGGGTGGTGCCGAGCATCTCGGCGGCCCGGCCCATGGTGTAGGCGGGGTAGTCGTCGTCATCTAGACGGCCGAAGGAGTCGTCTGCGGTCACTTGCACCTCTCGGTAAAACGCGGGGAGGGGCCCTGGTGCCATTGGCACCAGGGCCCCGAAGGAACTTGCTACACCATCTGCCGGCCCTGATCCTGCGCCGGCCTCCTGTGTCCGCAGACCCGACCGAGATGCTGCCGGGGGTGCGGGGATCGCGGTTGCTTGACCGGAGACCACCTCACTATCGATGTCCTGCGGTACCCGGGCTCAGACGTCCGCCCGGGCGATCCTGATGGCGCTCGGCTCCTCCGTTCTTCCCTCGGTGATCAATCACTTACCTACTGCTGGTACTGCTCTCCTGCGTACTGCTGGTGGCCTGTGACGGCACCACTCTTCGGCAGCCGGCCCCGTCGCCCGTCCTGCGTCTGCTCCGGCTTGGAACCCCACTGCCGAACCTCCCGGTGCGCGCGTCCGCAGCCGACGCCTTCACCGAGGTACTGCTCACTGACTTCACTGCGGGGTACTGCTCACGGCGGCCCCTGATCACTGCGGGCCACCCGGTCCGGTCGTCAGTCCCGTCGCCGTCCTGCAACCGCTCTGGCTTCGGAACTCCACCACCGCACCGTCCTGCATCCTGCAACTGCGGGTACCGCTGCCCGGCAGTTCGTCTCTGCCGGGCCCTGTTGATCTCGACTACGAGAGAAACCATAACCACACCACCACCCAATGTCTACTGCAGCCGCCATAGATTTCCGCGCGTTCGCCGGTGAGGTAATCGGGCCCTGCCGGGTCAAGGGGGACGCTGGGCTGAGCACAAGCACCGGGCAGGCAGGACCGGGCATTGACGAGCCGGCGGCCGGGGTGGACCTGATGGACACGATGTGCGTCGACGCCACGACCATCCGCTCCGCAACCGCGGTCGCCGACGCGCCCGAGACCACCCGGGCCTTCTGCGAAGCCCTCCGGCAGCCTGTGCCGCTCGAGAAGTCACCATCGCCGGTCAAGCGGTGTCGCGGTACTCGCCGAGCACGCCGCCAAGGAGCCGGGTCCGCAGCACCCGGCGGGCGTCGAGGACGTGCACCGTGGCGGCGGGCCGTTCCTCGGCGTCGGGCCGTGGTCGCTGTCGGGCCTGGTGAGGGCGGTGCGCGGTGGAGTGCCACCGGTGGGCGGCCCGGACCTGGCGGGCGTGGGCCCCGTTCACGATCAGGACCTGGTCGAGGGCCGCGCGCCGGATGCCGCCGATGATCCTCTCGCCGTGGGCGTTTATCCGAAGAGCCCGTGGCGCGCTCTGGATGCCGTCCAGTTTCTCGGCCTCGAAGACCGCGTCGCACGCTCCGCCGTACCTGCCGTCGCGGTCACGCACCAGAAACCGCAAAGACTCCCGGCGCCTGCCCGGGTCGGCGGCGAGGTTGCGCGCCGGTGGCCCGGCCCCCTGCCGGGCGGGCGGCGACTTTCGATGCTGCGCAGGCGCCTGGTGCCGTACTCGCCGAACGCCGGCGCGACGGCCTCGTACCGAGCGCGGTGCCGGGGTGGAGGAAGTCGGCCGCGAAAATGCCCCCGGCCCGGGCGGCCAGGAATCCGCGCCGGGCCGGGCCAAAGCGGCGCGGGCCGGGCCGGTGCCCGCGGCCTTGAGGATCTCCCAGACCGCCGGGGCGGCGATCCGCTGCCCGGGCCGGGCCACCTCCCCTGGGATGCGCCCGTGCCCACCGCGGATCGTCCCGGGCCGGCCGCAGAACGAGCGTCCTGACTGCCGCTGGGGTGGGTGGGCGTCCGGTGCAGTCCCCCTGGGCGGCGCTGCACCGGCGGTGCCGGGCCAGGAGCGTGCCGGGGGCGACCGGGAAGACCGTGTGGCCAGGCTGCCGGAGCAGCAGCGCGGACAGCGCCGCGCACCGGAACCGGTCGGTCGGCTCATAGCGGACCGGGCCCTCCACCTGCCGGCGCAGCACGGCGTTCGCGTTCCGCAGCACGAGCAGCCCGGCATCCTTGGAGGTGTCGCGGCGCGGCAGCACCGACGGGACAAAGGGCATCTTCCGGATCATCTTGTCCACCAGGGACACGAGCACCCGGACATGCTTCCAGTCAGCGCAACATCATCGCTGCCGCCTGCGGCGATGACTTTTCGAGCGGCACAGGAAGCGGTGCCCACCGTCGTGCAACTGCCGACCGGCAAGGCGCTGACCGTCCGCGCGGCGGCCGACGCCTTCCTCGACTCGCTTCGCAACCCGAACACGGTCCGCAGCTACTCGACCGGCGTCGGCAAGACCGCCGAGCGCATCGGCGAGGCCCGCCCGCTGGGCTCGGTCGCGGACGACGAGATCGGCGAGGCCCTGGAACTGCTCTGGGGCACCGCGGCGGTCAACACCTGGAACGCGCGCCGGGCGGCGGTGCTGTCGTGGCTGGGCTGGTGCGAGGAGTACGGCTACGACGGTCCGTCCGTCCCGGCCTGGACGAAGCGGCTGGCGGTGCCGGACTCCGAGACCCCGGCCCGCTCGAAGATGGCCGTGGACCGGCTCATCGCCCGGCACGAGGTCCACCTGCGCGAGAAGACGCTGTGGCGGATGCTCTACGAGACCGCCGCCCGCGCGGAGGAGATCCTCGGCGTGAACATCGAGGACCTGGACCTCGCCGCGCGCCGCTGCCCGGTCAAGGCCAAGGGCGCCCGGAGCAAGGCCCGCCGCCGGGGCCAGGCCCGCGAGGACTTCGTCCTGGAGACCGTCTACTGGGACGCCGGCACCGCCCGGCTCCTGCCCCGCCTGCTCAAAGGCCGTACCCGGGGCCCGGTGTTCGTCACCCACCGCCGCCCCGGCCCGGGGAAGGTCGTCAGCCCGCGCGACGTGTTCCCGGACACCGGCCTGGCACGCCTCTCCTACGGCCAGGCCCGCGCGCTGCTGGACGAGCACACCGCCGTACGCGGGCCGGGCACCGGCTGGGACCTGCACGAGTACCGCCATTCCGCCCTGACCCACCTCGGCAAGCAGGGCGCCTCCCTGCTGATGCTGATGGCGAAGTCCCGGCACAAGAAGCCGGAGAACGTCCGCCGCTACTTCAAGCCGTCCCCTGAGGCGATCTCGGAGCTGACGAGCCTGCTCGCGCCTGGCGACGCGCGCCGCTGAGCCCTGCTGGGGCGTGACCCAGATGCACCAGAAACCCGCCACGGGATGACCTCGGAGCGTTGAGCATCCCTCGCACCCGTTCGGCCCAGTGTCGTTGGTGGTGACGTTGGGTTTCGTCTTGGGGCGGAGTGGTTGTGACCTCGATCGAGAGGACTGAACAAAGCCAGGGAGTGAGTGGGCAGCCTGGTCAGGTGGTGCTGTCCGCTGGGGCGATGCGGGCGAGTGCGCCGATCTCCAGTGCGGTCCACAGGGCTCCGTCGGGGCCGGGGGTGATGCCGTGTGGTTCGGAGTGAGGGGTGGGCAGGTCGTGGACGGCGAGGGAACCGTCGGGGGTGATCGTGCCGACGCGGTTGCCACCCCATTCGGTGAACCATGCGGTGCCGTCGCCGTCGACGGTGACGGCGTGCGGTCGGGCGGTGCGGTCGGGCAACGGGAACTCGGTGATCTGCCCGTCGGGAGTGATCCGTCCGATCTGCCCGGCGGCGATCTCGACGAACCACAGCGCTCCGTCGCGGCCTGCGGCGATCCCGACCGGCGCTGCCGCCTCCGTCGGCAGGGGATGGAGGGTGACCGCACCGTCCATGTCGATCCGCCCGATGGCGTTGGCCTGGTTGAGGGCGAACCACATCCCGCCGTCGTCACCGGCGGTGATCGCTGAGGGAAACGCGCCGGTGACGGGCAGCCGGAACTCGGTGATGTGGCCGGTGACGGTGATACGGCCGATGCGGTTGGCGGCGGTCTCGGTGAACCACAGCGCACCGTCGGGTCCCGCCGCGATGCCGAACGGCCCGCAGCCGGGGGTGGGAATGCCGAATTCGTCGATGACACCGTCGGTGGTGATCCGCCCGATCCGGTCCGCCCGGTACTGGGTGAACCACAGGGCGCCGTCGGGGCCGGGGGTGATGACGGTTGGCCCGCAGTCGGGGTCGAGCCGGTGGCTCGTCGGCTTCTCGCCGGGGACGAGCCGACCGATCCGGCCACTGTGGACGAGGGTGAACCACAGCGCGCCGTCCGGTCCCGTGGTGAGGGCGTAGGGTCCGGCCGTACTGTCGGCCACCGCGTGCTCTTCGATGGATACCTGGGGCGAATGGCTCAAAGGGGCTTCCCCAATCCGTGCTCGGTGGCGATGCGTTCGATGTCGGCCGGGGTTCCGGCCATGATGGTGCGGGCGTGTTCGGTGACGAGGTCGGCGGGCCAGTCCCACCACGCGGCGCGCTGCAGCCGCTCGATGCCGGCGTCGTCGAACCGTTGCCGGATCGGTCTGGCCGGGTTGCCGCCGACGATCGTGTAGGGCGGCACGTCGGCGGTGACCATGGCGCCGGCCGCGATGATGGCGCCGTCGCCGATCCGTACGCCGGGCATGACGGTTGCCCGGTAGCCGAACCAGACGTCGTTGCCGACGACCGTGTCGCCGCGGCTGGGCATGGCGGTGACGATGTCCAGAGTCTGCTCGGCCCACCGGCCGCCGAACATGGTGAACGGGTACGTGGACACCCCCATCGCCGGATGCTCGGCACCGGCCATCAGGAATGTGGTCCCCGAGGCGATCGCGCAGTACTTGCCGATGATGAGACGCTCCGGCCCGTAGGCGTAGAGGACGTTGCGGTGCTCGAAGTCCGTGGCGCCGTCCGGGTCGTCGTAGTAGGTGTACTCGCCCACGGCGATGTTCGGTGAGGTGACCAGCGGGTTGAGGAACACCACGCGGTCGTGGGCGGGCAGCGGGTGAACGGTGGTCGGGTCAGGTGACAAGGCCGGGGTCCTTTGCGGGGGTTGCGGGATACTGATGTCGCACGCGGTCGGGGGCCGGGCGTTGCCGGGGCATGGCTCGGATGTGGCCTGACGCGGCGGGACCTCAGGCGTTCTCGGGGGGCGGACGGAGTGACTCACTCGACGAACTGGACGATCACGCCCGTTGGGGTCGGTGACCTGGAAGAGGCGCTCGCACGGCAGTTGAACCCCGCCACGGAGTGCAGGCCAGGGAGTGCCCTGGCCTGCCACTGCCTCAGGATGCCGTCGGCTGCTCCTGGTGGCTGCCATAGGGCCGTGTGATGATCTCCATGCCGTGCCCGGCCGGATCCATGAAGTACAGGCCGCGCCCACCGTGGTGGTGGTTGATCTCTCCAGGCTGCTTCAGATGCGGATCGGCGTAGTACGTGATCCCGGCCTGCTGGATTCGCGCGAAGGCCTCGTCGAACTCCTCGTCGGAAACGAGGAACGCGTAGTGCTGCATGACGATCGACTCCGCCGGGATGGCGGCGAAGTCCAGGGTGACCCCGTTGCCGGTGGCCACGGGAATGAACGGGCCCCACTCGGTCCCGACCTCAAGCCCCAGGATGTGCGCCAGGAACTCGGCCGACTCCCGGTTGTCCCGGGCATGGATGATGGTGTGATTCAACTCAACTGACATGTGTGGAATGCCTCCGCAAGGCACCTCACGGCACCTCCATGCCTCACCCAGCCGGTGACCGACACGCGATGCGTGCGCATGATCCTAAACAGCAACGCTCACGCTGTCGAGGCGTCATCCGAGGAAGTCCGCATCGCCTCACTGCTGGCGTCGATCGCCGCCCAGCGGGCCCGCGTCACCCGCCAGGCCCTTGTACGGCAGGCCGAGTCGCAGTACCGGCGCGACCGCCCGCTGCCTTTGGGCAGCTCCATGCCGCACTGGCCGCACCGCCGGACGTACCTCCTGGCCATATCTCCAGGGTCCTCCCATCCGTTGGTGCGGGCCAGGGACCCTGGGTCATTCCTCGTCGGTGGCGTCCGGATCGCCAAGCGGACGCAGGCCGCCGGGCAGGTCGGGAAGCTGGAAGGAGTACCGGCCGAGCATGTTGATGTGGTGCCGCACGAACGGCGAGAGGCGGGCCACGTCCTCGTCACGGACGTCGAAGCCGTCCGCCCGCAGCTCGTTCACCGCGGCGTCCATGTATCGCGTGTTGAACAGCACGAGGGCGTTGAGGACCAGGCCCAGGGCGCCGATCTGGTCTTCCATGCCGTCCTGGTAGCGCTGGTAGAGCTGCCCGGATCGGCCGTGGAAGATCTTCCGGGCGAGGGAGTGACGGCCCTCCTGGAGGTTGGCCTGGCTCTTGATCTGCCGCCGGTAGCCGGGCTCGTCGGCCAGGCGCAGGATGTGGAGGGACTTGGAGATCCGCCCGTAGTGGGCGATGGCGTCGCCGAGCGGGGTGGGGCGGCCGTCGCGGGACAGCATCCGGATCACGTCGTAGGCGCGCACGGCGCCGGTGTGGATGGAGCCGATGATCCGCAGGATGTCCTCCCAGTGGCGTTCGATCCTGGCGAGGTCGACCCGGCCGCGGGCCGCGTCCTGGAAGGCGCCGTAGTCGGCTGCGCGGTCGATGCGCCACATCTTCTGATCCGGCAGTTCAGCGAGCTGCGGAGCGTACGCGAACCCCGCGAGCGTGAGCAGCCCGAAGACAATGTCGCTGTTTATGTGGACAGTTCAAGTTGATCATGTCTCTGGTGTGTCGTGCGGTTCGTTGACCGGTTGGCCGAGGTCGGCCAGGAGTCTTTCGATGCGTTCGCTGGTGCAGCGGTGGCGTTCGACCTCGCGGTCCCAGCCGTGTTCGGCCGCGTCGCGGGCGAGGGTCAGCTCGACCTCGCGCCGTGCTCGCAGTCGTGGTGCGTATTCGGGTGTGGTGACGAACTTCGCGCAGGTCAGGTAGAGGTCGCATTCGCAGGGGCCTTCGGCGGGGAGCCGGAGACAGCGGCCGAGTTCGAGCTCGGTCTTGAAGAAGTTGGTCTTGAGCCAGTCGACCGACGCGTCCGGCAGCGTGCCGTTGCGCAGTTCGTCGGCGGCCGGGCCAGCGATGGTGGCGCCGGGGCCGAGCACGGCCTGGTAGTCGCGCAGGACTTCCTGATCGCTGATCTGCGCGTAGACGAGGGCCATGCTCACGGAGGTGTGTCCGAGGACCTTCATGATGGTGTGGAGCTTCGCGCCGCGTTCGGCGAGCTGGGTGCCGACGGTGTGACGGAAGCGGTGGGCCGAGACGGTGCCCCGGCCGGTGCCGTCGCGGCCGCCGGGGCGGACCAGGCCAACGGCCTTGCAGGCGTCCTGGATCGGGGTCTCGAACAGGTAGTAGGTCGACAGCAGCTTGCCGTGACTCATGAATAGGTAGCGGATCTCCTCGCCGGTGCGCTCGTCGGTGAACGGCCGCTCCGGTGCGTGTCTGCGCAGGTCGATGACCCTCTGCAGGGCCTCGGCGGCGTCTTCGTGCAGGGGGACGACGCGCTCCTTGTAGGTCTTGCGGCCGGACAGGCGGAGTCGCGGGGTGCCGTCGGGATAGCGGTCCAGGCAGTCGATCGGAAGGCGCTGGATCTCGGTGCGGCGGGCTCCGGACCAGCGGGCGACCAGCAGGGCGGCCCGCTGGAACGGGCAGGCGATCGCGTCGATGGCGGGCATCAGCCGGTCGAGGTCCTGCTCGGGGATGAACCGCGGCACCTTCTGCGGGTACTTCGGTGCATCGCCGGCACCGATGAGCATGTGGCCGGGCACGTCGTCGTACTGCCAGAGCGCGGTGTCCCGGAAGAACTGCGACAGCCCGGAGATCCGCTGAATCCGCGACATGACCCCCAGCGGTTTGCCCGTCGTCTGCGTCGGCGCCTCGGCGATGTGGCCGATCCAGTCCAGGCAGTGCTCGCGGGTGACGTCGGCGAAGGTGATGATGCCGGGGTGGTGCTCGCCGAGCCACTGTCCGAAGGCCCGCACCGCGAGTTCCAGCTTGTCCACCGTCGAGGGCGCGTCGGTCAGCCTGCGGGCCGCGAGCCACTTCTCCGCGACGGCCAGCATCCGGGGCGGCAGTGCCAGGGACGCCTTCCACGACGGCATCAGCTTGCGCGGCTGAGCGGCGACCTGGCCGCGGTGGAAGAGCACCACCTCCAGCTGGTGTAGGTGCGTGATCCAGCACTTCGCCGGCCCCACGTAGAACTGTTCGGCCGATGGGTAGAAGGCCGCGAACTCCGGGTCCTGGGGGAAGAGACGGATCGCTTCCAGGACCTCGGCGACATGCGCGCCGGTGATATCGGCGACGCCGGCCAGGCCGTTGCGGAGCACGATCCGGGCCACCGACCAATGCATCGCCTGCCTCGCCGCCGGGCCGCTGTAGCCGAGCGCGATCGCCTCCTCGACCAGCGCCGCGGTGCCCAGGTCGATCCCGGCGAGCGCGGCCTGGTCGTGGACGCGCAGCTGGCCGACGGCGAACATCCACCGGTAGTCGAACGTCGCGTATCCGCGCAGGCCGAGATAGGTCAGGTAGGGCCGGGCCTTGTGCGAGGCGGGGAAGGAGGGACGGTGGAAGGACTCGCCGGGCAGCCGGCCCACCCGCTCGACCAGCGGCCCGGCGAACCACGCGGCCAGGTCCGGCCACCGTTCGCGAAAGGCCCGGTAGTAGCGCAACTTGGCGTTGAGATAGTGGTGGTTGAAGCCGTCCTGGCCACGGACGAAGCTCACGTACTCACGGTCGGGGCAGTGCCGGGGACGCTGTCGGCGGACCGGGTCCGGGGTGGCGGCCATGGCCGCGGTGGAGGTCGGGCCGCCCCTCATGAGGTGGCCTTGCGCGGCTTGCCCAGGGCGTCCAGGGCCTGGTGGTAGTCGGCGACGACGGCAGGGTCGGAGACCCGGGTGTAGAGACGTGTCGATTCCGGCGATGCGTGACCGAGTCGCTTCTGCAGCGTCAGCTCCCGCATCCCGCCCTCCCACATGCGGGTCGCGTGAGTGTGGCGCAGGGCATGCGGGGTCACCCAGGGCTCGCGGATGCCGGCCCGGGCGCAGGCCCGGGAGAACATCCGCACCAGCCCGTCGTAGCCGAGCGGCTCCAGACGTCGGGTGCCGCGGCCGCCGATCAGGAACACCAGTCGGCTGTCGGCGTCCTGCGGCCGTTCGTTCATCACGTAGGCACTGACGGTGGCCAGGGTTTCCGCCTCGTGCAGGTCCACGACCCGCTCCTGGCGGGACTTCGACCGGGCGCCCTTGGGATGGTCGTCACGATGCCGGACCACCACGCGCCGCCGCCCGTAGGCCAGGTCGTCGAGGTGCAGGCCGAGGACCTCGCCGGGCCGCAGCCCGCCGTGGAGCATCAGCAGCACGATCGCCCGGTCGCGCAATCCTCGAAGCTGCGCGAGCAGCAACTGGATCTGCTCGTCGTCCAGGGGGCGGGGCACCCGCTGAACGGTCTTCACGCGTACCGCCCGGCGGACGGGACGCTGTCGGCTGGCTCGGCCCATGAACGGGCGGTGCCGGTCGGAGACGCGCTGCAACGCGGGGTCCGGGCGTTTCTCGATCGGGTTGGCCCGCTCCAGCAGCCCGGCCAGGATCGCGTACTCGTAGAACGAGGACACCGCGGCCAGGATCCGGTTCACCGTGCTCGCCGCGAGCTTGGTCGCCGGGCCGTCGGCATCCATCGTCACCACCGACAGCGTCATCCGGCGGCGTGGACGGCGGGACGGCACTGACCGCAGGTACTCCAGCAGCGCGATCGCGTCCGGCGGACCGAAGCGCTCCCAGCTCAGCTCCCGGCTCTCGAAGAACCTCCACAGGTGCCGGAGGTCGTAGGCGTACGAGACGAGCGTGTTGGGCGAACAGTCCCGGGCGCCGAGGAACCGCAGGAACCCCGCAACGACCTCGACCGGTACTCCGTCCTCGTCGAGCAGCTCGACAATGGTCGAGCCGTCTTCCAGACACCGCTGCTGAACTCGCACGGACACCTCCGCAGCCATCGCACCCGACGGCCTCGACGGCCGCCCCCAACCCCCAACGGAGGCTGAGGTGTCCAGGTAACTAAATAGCTCGCGCTGTCGGTGACGATCATCTCGGGGCGCTTGCCGCCGTCGCGGTCGTAGAGGACGTCCAGCACGTACAGCGAGTCGCGCGGGGTGCCGGCCACCACCTTTCCGCCCAGCCCCGCGGCCTGGTCGTTGATCATGTTCAGCCAGGTCGCCCCGCCCCGGCGCCCGAAGTACTTCGGGTTCGGCCGCGCGTACACCGACGGCACGGGGGCGACGAACCGCATGCCGTCCACGGAGGCGACCAGGCCGCCGCCCCACGCCTGCGCGAGCGGGATGGCTGCCTGGTAGTCGATCAGCGTGGCGTTCGCGGCCCGGTACGTCGTCAGCCGCAGATACGTCTGGTCGACATGGGACAGCCGCCCGTACTTCAGCGCGTCCGCGGCTCCGATGACGGGGGTGTAGCCGACGTTGCAGCTGTGCGCGACCAAGAGCGCGGTGATCGTCACGTGCAGGTCCTTCAGCCGGGCTTCGCCGCCGGTGACCGAGGTGAATGCCTGGTCGGCACTGGTCCAGGAGAACACCTCCAGCAGCGCTTCCGGCAGGTCGACACGGGGCAGCATCGCCTCCACCGCCTAGGGCCTGTGTGATGTCGTGATCAATCGGCTGCTCGCAGGAGGTCCTCGAGCCAGATCATCGAGGCACGGAGCTCGAGACCGGCGAGGTAGCTCTCGGGTGTCTTGTCGAAGCGGGTGGCGATGCCACGCCAGTCCTTCAGCCGATTGATCAGGCGCTCGACAGCGTTGCGGTCACGGTAAAGACCGGCGTCGAAAGCGACGGGACGCCCGCCCCGGCTGCCCCTCTTCTTGCGGTGGGCGGCCTGGTCCCTCTTCTCCGGGATGACCGCCTTGATACGGCGTTTGCGCAGGTGGGCGCGGTTGGCGCGGGACGAGTACGCCTTGTCCGCGGCGACCGCGCCGGGCCGGGTGCGGGGCCGTCCGACCGGCAGGCGGACCCGGATCTTCTGCAGCACGGGGATGAACTGCGGGCTGTCCGCGGCCTGCCCGGCGGTCAGGACGAACGACAGCGGTCGGCGCCTGCGGTCGGCAGCGAGGTGAATCTTGCTGGTCAGCCCGCCGCGGGACCGGCCGAGCAGGGCTTCCCTCAGGCGGAGCCTGCGTCGGCGGCGGACGCGCCGGCGTTCGGTCCGCTCGGGCTCTTTTCCGCCGTCCCGTCCGTTCTGTTCCGCCTCGGCTCCCCCTTTTGCCGGGCCTGTTCCTGCTCGGCGGCGGCCTCCTCCAGCGCCTCCATGACGTCCTGGCCGACGAGCATCCCGGCGGCGTCGTGGTGCGCGCGGACGGTCGTGGAATCCACGCTGACCAGGGACAAGTCTGTCTTGCCCCGGCGGGCGGCCTCGGCGATCAGGCCCTCCAGCAGGACGGTGAAGACGCCCGCGTTGCGCCAGACCCGGAAGCGCCCGTAGACGGTCGGCCAGGGCCCGAACTCGCCCGGCATCTCCCGCCACTGCGCGCCGGTCCTGAACCGCCAGATCACCCCCTCGAACTGCTCCCGCAGCCGCCCGGGGTACGGGCCGTACTCGCCTATCGGCAGGAACGGCTCGATCAACTTCCACTGCTCGTCGGTGAGTTGCCTGCGCGTCACGACCTTCTTCCTACCGGATCCGCCTTCCAGACGGACCCGGATCGGCAAGATTGATCACAACATCACACAGGCCCTAGCGCAGTTGGCGCAGGGAGGCGGGTTCGGGCTCCGGTTCCAGGGCGGCGAAGTGCAGGCGGCCGTCGTCATCGAACACGATCTGCGAGTTCGCCGGCACCCGTGCGGCGACCTCGCGGTAGGTGCCGTCCAGCAGTGCGGCCCTCGCCGCCAGGTGCTCACCCGCCTCGGCGGGCAGGCCGAGCGAGGCGAGCACAGACGGCTTCGCCTGCTCCCACGCGTCCCCGTCCAGCAGCTTCGCGCGGGG
The DNA here is from genome assembly GCF_059889265.1 of Streptomyces sp. MMS24-W38. NCBI lineage: Bacteria > Bacillati > Actinomycetota > Actinomycetes > Kitasatosporales > Streptomycetaceae > Streptomyces > Streptomyces sp. MMS24-W38. The sequence continues at coordinate 53,718 of NZ_JCBCPP010000002.1, forward strand.
ATCGCCCCACTTGGAGGAGTTCTTCGCGAACACCTCCCGCCGGCGCAGCATCCGGTGCAGCTGCTCCAGCACGCAGAACGCGTACGCCTTCCAGTCGACCGTGCCCGGCTCCAGGTGCGGCGCGGACAGCACCAGGCGCCGCCACGACCCGGTGAGCAGGCCGGTGTCGATCTCGGCGGGCCCGATCTTCTTGCGTCCCATCAGGTCCGGCAGCGACTTCAACGCCTTCAGGACCGGCAGGCCGTCTGGCGTGGCGTCGAAGTCGACCACCGTCACCAGGAGCTTCAGGAACGGCCGTACGGTGCCGAACCGGGTGACCAGTTGGGTCCGCCATGACTCGTCCGTGTCCGAGTCGAGCGGCGGAGTCAGCTCGAACAGTGCTGCGATCGCCGCCGCCAGCTCGTGCCGGGGCACCACCTGCTCGATCCGTTCCCACATCGCCTCCAGCGTCTCCACCTCGGGCGGGGTGATCTCCCCGGTGTCGGTGTCGACCTGCTCGCGGGTGCTGTCGAACACGATCTGGAACGCGGCGGCCAGTTTCGCCGATGCCCTCTCCACCCGTGGCAGGCTCTTCAGCTTCTCCTTCGCCGTCTCCCGCTCCGCCCTGGCCAGCAGCTTCGTCGCGATCAGCACCTCCAGGAGGTCCAGGGCGTCATCGACCGCCCGGGACGTCAGGTAGACCGCGGTCGCCAGCAGGGTGGCCAGGCGCCGGGAGTCGCCGTGCCGCCTGAGCAGCGACGCCTTGCCGTCGATCCCGTACCGTGACAGCTCCGCCAGCCGCCGCGGCGGTATCGCGGACACGTCCACCTCGCCCATCCCGAAGGCGGCAATCTCCTGCGCCCGCTCCAGCGCCCACTTCATCTGGGGCCCGGAGATCCGCACCGGTCCTCGGCGCAGCCGGTCCAGCTCCGAGACCCGGGCGCCCGGCGGAACGGACAACAGCGAGTCCAGCACCGCCCGCTGGCCGGTGCTCAGCAGGCCGCACAGGGTGTCCCACAGCCGGTTGTTCGCCGCCTCCCGGACCGTGCCCACCAGCCTGGCCGACGGCTGGCCCCGGGCAGCAGCACCCGGCGCTCGCGCAGCCACCCGGCCGCCGCGTCGAACAGCGACTTCGGCCCGTCACCGGTCGTCCAGGCCCGCGCGTCCAGCCACTCGCTCAGCTCGTCCCGCACCTCGGCGAAGTCACGCCAGCCCCCGGCCTCCTGGATCTCCCCGGCGTGCGTACGGGCCGTCCCGTCCCGCTCGCCGTACTCCTTCAGACACGACGCATCGGCGATCCCCAGCTGCTCGGCGAGGTGCTCGGCGACCTCCGCCGGCACGTGCCGCGGGTCCGGCATGAACCGGCCCAAGTAGCGCACGCTCGTCAGCTGGACCGAGAAGCCGAGCCGGTTGTGCGGACGCCGCTTGGCCTGCACTTTCTCCAGATCCGAGTCATCCAGGAAGAAGTACCGCTCCAGCTCCGCACGCGACGGCGCTCCGTTGAACGCCGCGTACTGGGCTGCCTGTTGATCCGACAGGAACTCGACCGCCACCAGGTCCTCCGAAGATCGACAACATCGACCCGCGAAGGCTGCGCCGTACGATCAGCCCAGGTCAAAGGGTCAATCGAGGCCGCGAGGGCTTAGAGGACCTAACAAAATAGAACGTTTGCGCTAATCTGGAGATGTCGGTGCGGATCCGCTCTGACCAGGAGGTGCGCGATGTCCCGCCCCAAGCCCTGGGAGATCGACGACGACCTGTGGGCCCTGATCGAGCCGCTGCTACCCGTGGTCGAGCGCCGGCCCGACCATCCGGGCCGCAAGCGACTGGACGACCGCAAGGCCCTGCAGGGCATCCTGTTCGTGCTGGCAACCGACATCCAGTGGGAGTGGCTGCCACAGGAACTGGGCTTCGGCTCGGGCATGACCTGCTGGCGTCGGCTGCGGGACTGGAACCAGGCCGGTGTCTGGCAGCAGTTGCAGGCCATCCTGCTGGCCAAGCTGCGCGGCGCGAACCAGCTGGACTTCTCCCGCGCCGCCATCGACGCCTCTCACGTGCGTGCCCTGCGGGGCGGCCCAAAACCGGCCCGAGCCCGGTCGACCGCGCCCGGCCGGGCTCGAAGCACCACCTGATCACCGATGCGCGCGGCACTCCGCTCGCGGTCTCGCTCACCGGCGGCAATCGCAACGACGTCACCCAGCTGATGCCGCTGCTCAAGGCGATTCCCGCGGTCCGCGGCCGCTGTGGGCGTCCCCGGTTCCGGCCGCGGCGTCTGTATGCGGATCGCGGCTACGACCACGACCGCTACCGCAGCATGGTCCGCACCCTGAGCATCACCCCGGTCATCGCCCGCCGGGGGCAATCCCACGGCTCGGGCCTGGGCGTCCACCGGTGGGTGGTCGAGCGTGGACTGTCGTGGCTGCACGGTTTCCGGCATCTGAGGATCCGTTGGGAGCGCCGGGACGACATCCACGACGGCTTCCTGCAGTTGGCGGTCTGCCTCATCCTGTACCGGCGCGTCCGAGCACTCTGTTAGGACCTCTTAGAGGGCGGTATGAGACTTGATGCCCCGATTCGTCGCTTCCGTTGTGGGTGAGTGGGCAGGTCGCAGCGACGCAGGGCGGCTTACGGCCGTGGCTGGATGAACAAGCCCTGCTCGGTCTCGGTCAGGATTCCGCGTTCGACGAGCCGCTTGAGTTTCAGGCGGGTGTTGTTGATGGTGTTGGGCGCGATCTCCAGGTCCATCGCCTCGCACACCTGCCGCGCCCGCAGCGGGGCCTCGGCCGCGGCGAACACCGCCATGATCTGCTGGTAGGCCGGATGGTCCGGCAGCTTCGAAGGCGGCGGCGCGGGCGGCTGCGGATCGGGCAGCTCCAGCAGTGTCTTGCGAGTGATCCGGACCTCCTCGGCGGCCCGGTCGAGTTCGTCCAGCCGCACGGTCAGCTGCGCGATCTGCTCCCGCGTCGTCTCGGCCTGCGCGGCGATCTCCCGTTCCCGCTCCTCCAGCCGTGCCAGCACCGCACCGAGCGTCAGCTCCCCGCCAGTCATGCGGTGCGCCAGGCCGGCGCGGTCGCCCCGGTCAGCCGGCGCAGTATCACCGCGGTCATGGCCCAGTACACCCGCGACTCGCAGGTGCGGGGCTGGTGCTCGTAGTCGCGCACCAGCCTGCGGTGCAGCATCAAGATCCCGTAGGCGCGCTCCACGATCCACCGTTTGGGGATCGGAACGAACCCGGTCTGCGCGGGGTTGCGCTCGACGACCTCTACCTCGATGCCCACCTTCTGCCCGTGCGCGACGACGGCGTTCTTGAAGCCCTGGTCGACCAGGGCCTTCTCCACGGTGCCGGTGTCGGCGGCGACCTTGTCCAGCAGCGTGATGCCGACGGCGTTGTCGTGCACGGACGCGGCCACCACGACCACCGCGATCACCAGCCCCAGGACGTCAACGGCCAGGCCGCGCTTGCGGCCCGGTACTTTTTTTGCCGCATCACGCCCCGTCGACTGTGCGGGCACCCCGGCCGCGGCGTGCACGCTCTGGGTGTCGAGCACCACCAGGCTCGGGTCCGCCTTCCGGCGCGCCTTCTCCCGCACCTGCCAGCGCAGCAGGTCGTGGATGGTCTGGTCGGTGCCGTCGTCGCGCCAGGTGTAGAAGTAGTACTTCACTGCGCCGGGCGGCGGGAAGTCGTGCGGGAGCAGGTCCCACTGGCAGCCGGTGCGGCCCTGGTAGAGGAGCGCGTTGACGATCTCCCGCATCGCGTACCGGCTCTGATGGCCACTGACCGAGGGATGCGCGGCCTTCCAGGCGGTGATCACCGGCTCGACCAGCGACCACTGCTCGTCGGACAGGTCGGTCTTGTAGGGCTTGCGCTCGCTCACGGCGACCAGCCCAGCACGCCCACGCCCGCCGACCGGCCGGAACAGCGTCCTGCCACACGTTCAGGTGACGACAAAACACCTATGCACTCACATACCGCCCTCTCACAGTTATGTTTTCCGCGGTCCTGCAAGAGGGCCGCTGGCCTCCGGGCCCGGCATGACTGTGTCCCCCTGTCGAACGGATGACCTGGGGGGTGGTGTCACCGGGCTCGGAAGGTGCCGTCGGAGACGCTGATGAGAGGTCCGGCCGCCACCCGGTCCGGCGCAATGCCGGACAGCTCGCGGATGGCAGGTCTGCATAACGTGGATGCGCGCGTACGACACCGACGCCGAGGCCGGCACCGTCAACACCCCTGGAAGGGCGCTATGTTCGACACCGAAGACGTGGGCGTGTTCCTCGGCCTGGACGTCGGCAAGAGCGCCCATCACGGCCACGGACTCACCCCGGCCGGCAAGAAGGTCTTCGACAAGCCACTGCCCAACAGCGAGCCGAAACTGCGGGCCGTGTTCGACAAGCTGGCCGCGAAGTTCGGCACCGTGCTGGTGGTCGTGGACCAGCCCGCCTCCATCGGCGCCCTGCCGCTGACCGTGGCCCGGGACGCGGGCTGCCAGGTCGCCTACCTGCCCGGACTCGCGATGCGCCGGATCGCCGACCTCTACCCGGGCGAGGCGAAGACCGACGCCAAGGACGCGGCCGTGATCGCGGACGCGGCCCGCACCATGCCGCACACCCTGCGCTCGCTGGAGCCGACCGACGAGATCACCGCCGAGCTCACCGTCCTGGTCGGCTTCGACCAGGACCTCGCCGCCGAGGCCACCCGCACCAGCAACCGAATACGCGGCCTGCTCACCCAGTTCCACCCCAGCCTGGAACGCGTCCTGGGCCCCCGCCTCGACCACCAGGCCGTCACCTGGCTGCTGGAGCGCCACGGCTCCCCGGCCGCCCTGCGCAAGGCCGGCCGCCGCAGACTCGTCGAACTGATCCGGCCCAAGGCCCCACGCATGGCCCAGCGGCTGATCGACGAAGTCTTCGACGCACTGGACGAACAGACCGTCGTCGTCCCGGGCACCGGCACCCTCGACATCGTGATCCCGTCCCTGGCCCGCTCGCTGGCTGCCGTCCACACCCAGCGCCGGGCCCTGGAAGCTCAGATCAGCGCCCTGCTGGAGGCCCACCCTCTTTCCCCGGTCCTGACGTCGATGCCCGGCGTCGGCGTCAGGACCGCCGCCGTCCTGCTGGTCACCGTCGGCGACGGCACCGGCTTCCCCACCGCCGCCCACCTCGCCTCCTACGCCGGCTTGGCCCCGGCCACCAGACAGTCCGGGTCCTCGATCCACGGCGAGCACGCACCCCGAGGCGGAAACCGGCAGCTCAAACGCGCCATGTTCCTCTCCGCCTTCGCCTGCATGAACGCCGACCCGGCCTCCCGCACCTACTACGACCGCCAGCGAGCCCGCGGCAAGACCCACACCCAGGCCCTCCTCCGCCTGGCCCGCCAGCGCATCAGCGTCCTGTTCGCCATGCTCCGCGACGGCACCTTCTACGAACCCCGCGTCCCCAAGGGCGTCGAACTCGCCGCATGACCCCAGCAAGTCAAACCACCCCAAACCGAACCTGGGCGCCTTGACGAAAGACATAGAGGCACCCCCCGACCCACCCACCAGCCCCCACCCACTCACCGCAAGATCACACGCTCCCCCCCGGCCCCCTCCGAGAGAGGGCCGGGGGCGTGAAGGCGGAGCCCTCGCATGTTTTGACCTGTCCTGTTCGCACCTTCCTTGATCACGTTGTGTGGTGCTCTTCTGACCGGTTGTCAGTGTCTGCTGTCACCATGGGCGGCTGCGCGGGGATTTGCTACGAGGGGGAGGCTTGTATGCCTTGGGTACGGCCGTACGTGCGCTCTGATGGGACACCGGTCCGGGGACATTCCCGGTGGGCTCCGGGCGCACGCCGGGAAATGACGATCCTCGCCTTGTTCGCGTTGGCTGTGGTCGGGTTGGGGAACAGCAGTGCCTCGGCGGGCGACGGGACGGTGCCACGGCCGGAGTCGACGGTGCGCTACCCGATCCGGTTCGACAACGCTCCGGCGCTGCGAATCGAGAAGCCGCAGCCCACGGTGTCGTACCCGGTCCGGTTCTCGTCCCAGGGCGGTGACCGGTGACCCGGCGGCGGCCGCCGGCGCGGCGGCGTACGCGGCGACCCAGCAGGCGCCAGCAGCAGAGGGACGCTCAGCTGATCGTCTTCGCCGGGGTGGCGGCTGCGGTCGTCGGCCTGGTGGTGATGGTGGTCAACTGGCTGCTGGCGCACTGGTGGGTGCTCGTCGTCGTCCTGGTACTCGCCGTGCTGGCGGGCGCCGAATGGCTCTACAACCGGCAGCAGCAAGCGCAGTGGGAGGCGGTTCGGGCGCAGGGCCTGCGCTACGGGCTGCCCCAGCTGGACGGACTGCATTACACCCGGTTCGAGGACGCGATACGGGACCTGATGCAGCGGGACGGCTGCCGGGATGCCCAGCGGGTCGGCGGCCGCGGTGACCTGGGCGCGGACGTGAAGGCCACGGATCCGTTCGGGCGGCGCTGGGTGATCCAGTGCAAGCACCGCCGCAACGGCGCCCAGGGCTCGGCGGTGGGCACGCCGGATCTGCAGGTGCTCAACGGGACGGCCCGGCAGGTGCACGGCGCGGACGTCGCGGTGATCGTCACGAACGGCCGGGTGACCGGTCCGGCCGTAGTCTTCGCCAAGCAGCAGCGGCTGCACGTCGTGGACCGTCAGACGCTCGGCGTGTGGGCGGCGGGCTCGCGTCCGCTGTGGGAGCTGTTGCGGGCGATGCCGCCCCCGCGCCGTTCAACGCCTTTGAGCTGAAAAGAGCCGCTTCTGAGGTTTTCGCGTCGGGGTGCGGGGCTCGCGGTCGGGTGTAGGCCGGAAGGCATGAGGTATCCCGATGGTGGCGGCCTGACCGCGCCCCAGCGTGACCAGCAAGAGCAGGTCCGCTTCCAGGCCGCCGAGATGTTCGCGCAGGGGATGCGGCCGCCGCAGGTTGCCGAGCGGCTGCGTGTCTCGCAGAAGTCGGCCCGGGCCTGGCACGCCCAATGGCGCGCGGGCGGGATCGAGGCGCTGCGTTCGAAGGGGCCCAGCAGTCGGCCCAGCCGGTTCAGGCCGCAGGGGCGCCCGGAGTCGGCCGCCCTGCCGGAGCAGGGCCCCACGGCGCACGGCTAGGTCGAGGACCAGCGCCGGACGCCGGCCCGGGTGGCCACCGTCATCGGCCGCCGTCGGCACGTCTGGCTCAGCGGGCCGCAGACCTGGCGGCTGCTGCGGCAGATGGGCTTCACGGCGCAGGTGCTCCCCCAGCCTTCGGCCAGGAGGTACCCCCAGTGCACCGGGCCGCCGAACGCGACGAGCAGGCGGTAGCCACCTGGGTCAAGGTGGGGGCGCCCCCGCTTGCGGGGGAGTCTGGCCGGTGGTGGAACGACGGTGAGGGAGCAGGGCGCCTGGCTGTGCTTCCCCGACGAGTCCGGCCTCGTCCTGACGCTATGACAGGAGCAACGCACCCCGACGCGAAAACCTCAGTTGCGGTCAGCCAAGCCGGGCATGCCCTGCTCGACGAAGCGGCTCCGCCAGGTGCGCACGGTGTCCATGTGCACGCCAGCCCGCTCGGCGATCCGCGCGTTCGGCAGCCCGCGGGCCGCGTGCAGCACGATCTGCGCGCCCCCGAAGCCGGTGCTCGGTCTTGTGGCCCCAGGCCGCCTTCTTCAACCGGTGCAGCTCGGTGACGGTCGGGGATACCGGACGGGCGGCAACGGGCATGGCAGGCAAGCCGACTTCCGTCCGGAGTTACCCCGTTAGCCTCGCAGGTCAGACAGGTCCTCGTCACTGAGACTGAGGTCGTTCGCCGCGAGGTTCTCCTCCAGGTGACCGAGTGAACCGGTGCCCGGAATCGCCAGCAGCGACGGCGATGTCGCCAGCAGCGAGGCGAGGTGCACCTGCGTGGCGGTCGCGCCCAGGTGAGCTGCGACCTTGTCGAGCCGTGCGGCGCCCAGCGGACTGACACCACCGCCGAGCGGGAAGTACGGCACGTACGCGATGCCCCCTTCCTCGCATGCTGCCAGCAGCCCCATGTCACCGGTGTACCGGTTCTGCACCGCCGCGACAGGCGCGATCTCCCGGGCCTCGGCGAACTGGACGGCGTCGACGTTACTGACGCCCAGGTGCCGGATCAGCCCCGCCGCGCGGAGCTCAGCCAGCACCGCGAACCGTTCGGCGATCGACTCGCCACCCGGCCCGGTCATTCCGCCCACTCGCAGATAGACCAGGTCGAGCCGGTCCAGCCCAAGGGAGCGCAGATCCGCCTCGACCAGGCCGCGCAGCTGATCAGGCGTCGCCTGCCCCCTCGGCATACCGTCTGGCGTGGGCAGCGGCCCAACCTTCGTCGCGATCACCAGGTCATCACGGTACGGGGACAGCGCCCTACGGATCAGCTCGTTGGCTCGCACCGCACCCCGGCGGTAGAAGCCGGCCGTGTCGATGTGGTTCACGCCCAACTCCACGGCGCGCCGGAGCACCGCAAGGCCGTTGTCAGGGTCTCGCGGCGGGCCGTCAAAGCTGCCTGCCGCCAGGCGCATCGCGCCGAAGCCGAGCCGGTTGATGGTCAGGTCTCCACCGAGGGAGAACGTCTTGATCGCCATAAGGCTCATGGTGTTCACCGCCACGACGCCCCGCGAGCTTGTGGCAGCTTGCTGCCAGACTTGAGGGATGCGGAACGAGCAGGTGTTCTCCGTCCGAGGGGACACAGAGTTGATCGTGCGTGCCGGCCATCTCTTCGAGTCCGCGCAGACCGAGTTCCTGTGCGCCGCCCGAGACCTCAAGACCTTCTCGCAGCCACAGGCCAGGGCCGCGATCCGCAACCGGATGCGCGCTGCTCGCTTCCCGGACTTTGTCCCCCGCAAGCTGCTCAGCCCGGTCGCGCTCGCCGACGAAGAGGCCCGCGTGCATCTGCGGCTGGTGCAGAACCAGGGGGCTCTCGTCCGGATCAGCGGCTCGCGGCTGCCGCACGAGACCGTCATCATCGACCGGCGGGTGATGATCCTCGCCGGCGCAGAGACCCCTACCGGCCGCGAATACACCGTGACGACGTCGCAGATCCTGGTCGACGGCGTCCACTCGCTGTTCCAGGCGATCTGGGACACCGCCATCGATCCCGACACCTATCTGCGCAGTAACATCCCCCATCTCGATGCTGACGGCCGCGTGATCCTCAAAGCCCTCGGTTCGGGACTCACCGACGAATCAGCGGCCAAACAACTCGGCCTTTCGCTACGCACCTACCGGCGGCGCGTGGCCGAGCTGATGGTCAAGCTGGAGGCCAACTCCCGCTTCCAGGCCGGGCTGCGTGCGGGCGAGCTGGGGCTACCCCGCTGAGACCGTAGTGATCGCATCCCTGCAGCGGTCTGCACACCTGAACGCCTCGGGCCGCGCTACCAACCGTCGCGTCAACCCCCGAAAAACTTCCGGAGCCGACCACTGAGCTACCGCTCAGGCGCGCTTGGTGATCAGCGGAAATCGTGACTGGCACGCCCACGGAGGTCGGCCACGCCCAGGCTGGGAGCGCCTGCCCCTACGGCGAATGCGTGACACAGATCACGAAATAAACGGGTCTGCACGCCACGGACCTGCGGCTGTCGCACTCCGCGTACGGGCGTCAGCCGAGCCAGACGATGTCCAGGACGGACAGGCGCCGGGTGAGGCGGTTGATCACGTAGACGACGGACAGCTGCCCGATGGAGGCGGCGCGGACGTCTTCGCCTTCCGGGTCGCCGGCGTTCCACTGGGGCCAGCCCCACGGGGAGCGCACCGCGATGTCGAGGACATCGCGGACCATCTCCTTGGCGGGTGCGGGAATCTCGGTGAGCGTCTTCGCGGCCTGCTGGGACAGGCGCACCGCCCACGGCTCACCGGTCACCAGCGGGTCCCGAGGACGTCGTCCAGGTCCACGAAGCCGGACTCGTCACGGCCGGAGTCCATGTACGCGTCGACGGCCGGGGCCGCGGCGACGCGCAGCTGCCAGGTGCGCACGACGTCGTGCAGGGGCGTGAGACTGTAGGTGTGGCGGGAGTCCTCCAGGGCCTTGGCCCAGTCCCGCTCGAAGGCCGGCACCCACATGTCGGCGCGGCGGTCGGCGCGCAGCTGAGCGAGCAGCTGCGCGGCGGCGGCCGGGGCCGGCGGGGCGGGGGATTCCTCGGGCTGCGCGCTCATCGGCACCTCCTGGCGGGTCGTATCGCCACCGTACGCGCGGTGCGGGGCGGTGGGGACGGACATGCGGTGATCCCTTCCCTTGCTGGCGGGTGTCAGTCGACGCTGTAGTCGAAGACGTCGTCGGTGTAGTCGTCGAGGATCTCTCCGACGGCCTCGCGCAGGCGTTGCCACGTCGGTGGGGTGTTGATCGGTTGAGGGCGCGTCAGGGGCGGGCGGGGGCCTGGATCACACTGTGGTGGGCGGGGCGGTGGCGCCGGTGATCTGGTCCCGGATCGCGAAGCGGGTGGTCATCTCGGCGCGGTATCCGGTGGCGGTCATCAGGTGGCGGCGGGGCCGGAAGTGGGGCGAGATGCCGCTGAACGCGGCCAGGAACCGCTGGGCTCCGCCGACGCTGCGGAAGCCCTTCATGGCGCGTTCGCGCCGCCGGGTGGGCTGATGGCTGTTCTCGGCCCGGTTGTTCAGGCCCTGGTGGGAACGGTGTTCCACGGAGGGCATGACCTCGCGGTGCGCCGCGCCGTAGGAGCGGAGCTGGTCCGTGACGATCACCCGCGGCACCGAGCGGGTCGTCTTCAGCAGGCGGCGGAAGAAGCGCCGGGCCACGGCCTTGCCCCTTCGACCCTGGACCAGGATGTCGAGCACGGTGCCGTCGGCGTCCACGGCCCGCCACAGGTACCGCTGCACGCCGTTGATCTTGATGAAGACCTCGTCCAGGTGCCACGTGCCCCCGGGCCGGGGTCGCCGGCGGCGCAGGCCGTTGGCCGTAGGTCTGCCCGGACTTCGCGCACCAGCGGCGGACCGTCTCGTGGGAGACGATCACACGCGCTCGAGCATCAGCTCCTCGACCTCGCGGAACGACAGCGGGAAGCGGTGGTACAGCCACACACAGCGGGAGATGACCTCGACCGGGTACCGGCCCCCTAATACGACGGCGGCGCGGACGACACGAGCGATCCCCCTATCCGGCACGATCAACCACAAGATCATCTCAGGCCGGTCAGCCAACGTGACAACGCCCTCGGGCGGACAGGCCCGGCGGACGGCGCTGCAGCGCGGGTAGAGAGTGTTCGGCGCGGGGCGGTGGATCTTCTCCACGGTGATGTGGTGGATCCACTGGTCGCCGAAGTCGTAGTTGACCGCCATTCGGCGGACACCTTCGCCCGTCGCCAACACGCACCAGGGAAGTGACGCTGACACTGGTACCCGGCGGCGTCAAAGCTCGGCCCGTCGGCACGTGCGGTCACACTCCGGCGAAGGACACGATGGGAATCATCACCCAGGACATGCGCAGGATCGTCGACAGCGCGAAGCTCGCGTTCGTGGCGACGGTCTGCGAGGACGGCTCCCCGAACCTGTCCCCGAAGGGGTCGCTGCTCATCTACGACGACGACCACCTGGTATTCATGAACATGGCCTCCCCCACGACGGTGGCGAACCTTCGGCGGGACCCCCGTCTGGAGGTGAACGTGATCGACTTCCTCCTGCGGCGTGGCTTCCGCTTCAAGGGAACCGCCGAGCTCCGCGGCGAGGGCGACCCCGTGTACGCCTGGTCCCGGCAATGGGTGCTGGACACACACGGCCCCGCCTACCCGTGTCACGAAGCGGTTCTAATCCGCGTGGAGCGGGCGCTGCCGGTGGATTCGCCCGCCTACACCTTCGGGCACTGGAGCGAAGCCGACCTAAAGCGTGCCTGGGCCGACACCTACGGCGTGGCACATGACTACTGAGGCTTTCGGTTCAGGGTGACTCATGCCTGTTGCGGCGTCAGGATCAGGCCGGTCTCGGCGATGAAGCCGTCCAGAAGGCCGGGACGGTACTGCATGCGTTTGAGCCGGGCCCGGCTCCGAGAGGTACTTGCGGACCGTCTTGCGGTCCAGCCCCGTCTCCCTGGCGATCTCCGACAGGCTCATCGCCCCAGACTCCAACAGGCCACGGAAACGCCGCAGTTCCAGCCAGCGATGCGGGTCCAAGACCATCGTCGACCGCCCCTCTGCCACCCCATACCGACCAGCAGCAGAGTGCCGACACACGTACCTCAGCGCATCAGGAACTGACCACGTTCATCCGTACGCGGGTGGGGACGTTCACGTGTACGTCGACAGCTGGCTTCCCGGTCGGCCGCCGCGTCACGCGGTCGACGGCGCGGACTCGGTCCGGGCTTCAAGGGTGTAGCTGCCCGGTAGAGCGGTCCCCAGGCTTGCCGTCCCGCCGGCCAGAGACGATGAGCCGTCGATGTGTGCCCGGTCCCGTCCAGGAACGGCGGTCGGTGTCGCATCGTGGTACCGGAGTGTCTGATGGTCAGCGGTTACGGGGCGACCTCGTACTCCACGACCGTGTCCGGGCAGGCGTCGGCGAGCTTGACCAGCGCGGCGCGTTCCTTGTCGCCGGCGGTCAGCTGCCACCGCAGCTTGGTTCCGGTCCAGTCCGCGGCGTAGGTGCAGTGCGCGCTCTCGGCCGGCGGGAGCCAGGCGGCCGGGTCCCTGTCGGCCTTGGAGCGGTTGGTCTTCGCGGTGACCGCGACCAGCGAGCGTTGCGCGCCGAGGTCGTTGGCGTAGGCCTGGCGGCGCTCGGGCGTCCAGGCGTGGGCGCCGCTGTCCCACGCCTCGGCGAGCGGCACCAGGTGTTATCCGCACCTTGTTTCCGGTGTCGCTGACGTCTGTGACAGAGCAGTGTGCACCGTGTCCTCTCTATGAGCGGCGCGTTATCCGGTACAGCGTGAGGTGCCGCTGACAGTGATGACATAGGGGCGCGGTGGCAAGTACGCAGCGGGTGGTCACGGGTGAGGGCGTGGCGTGGGACATAGGGCTGGTCTCCGTCGCCCCGGGGGCCCGACGACTCGCCGTCCTGGCAGCTACGGACACGGACAGATCTTGGTGCGGAGCGCAGGTCGCCCCCGAGTCTCTCGGGTGCTGTCGTTGTGGATCAGCTCGGTCGTCTTCAGTAGAAGGCGGAAGTACTCAAACGCCCCGGGAAAGGTCCACGGATAGCCCAGCTGGGCAACGTGCCGACGCAGCTCCGGCAGGCACTTTGCGATGACGTCCTGTCGGCTGGCATCAAGCTCTGCGTTGTTCGCGAGGTAGGTCGAGACACAGCCGGCCAGCCACGTGTCCAGCTCGGCCAGGGCTCCCTTGTCGGCGGCCGGGACGTCGGGAAAGGGAGCTCGCGTGTGTATGGCCCACAGCCGCCGGACCTCGCCGAGTACCACCTGCTTCCCGTCGGGACCGGGCCATCTCCACCCGAGCAGGTAGCTCACCTCCGCCTGCCGCGGAGTCCGCTGGTGCCGGGCCTTCTCGGTGCGGCGGCGATCTGCGAACGACTCCATTTCCCTCAGCCATACCGTCCGGCTGGCCTCCAGCTTCTCCAGGGCATGCAGCAGTGCGGTCTCGTCGGTCCTCAGGTCACCTGCCGTGCTCAGATACGACCAGGTTCCGCGGAATCCAAGCGGGCAGTAGCAGCCCACAGCGTCCCTCATGGCTCGATAGCGTCTACCGAAAGGAAGATCACGGTCACGAACGTGCCCGGCGTACACACGGAAGCTCATGCGCTGATCATCCCGTAGTCGCCTTCCGGGCCCTCAAACAGGAATCGCCAACGATTCCCGAGGTCACGCCAGGCAGAGCAAGTGCCTGCGAAGCTGTGTTCCGAGTGAATCGTCGGCGGTATGCCGCTGACGCCTTGAACTGCGGAAATATCGATTCAGATCGTCGCGGCTACGGATACCATGTGGTCGATGTCCAGCCTGCCCGCGTCGGTGACCTCGACCTCGTCGTAGTACGACCTCCACACCCCGCCGCTCAGCGCGCACCGCTCCCCCTGCTCCGGCTTTGCGGTGGCCTCCTCGATCAGGACCTCGGCCCGGGTGGGGCAGCCGTCGCCGTCCTCGTCGACCCAGTGCTTGAAGCTGTCGCATTCGTAGCCGTCCCGCTGCTCGACCCCGTCCGGGATCTTCGCGATGGCCTCCGCGAGCGACAGGCCGCCGTCGGCAGGCCCGCCGCCCGGCGCACCGGAGGGTACGGCGTCCGCAGCCGATGAGTTGGGATCCGGTGAGCCGGGCTTCGCGTCGTCTTCGATGACTTGCGGGGTGCAGCCCACCAGCAAGACGCCCAGGAGCGCGGTGGCAAGCGGTATGAGATGGCGACGGTTCACGGTCGTGCTCCTGGAGGCAAGGCAGCGGTAGCCCCTCATACTCCCAGGCCGGCCGTGAGAGGTGACAGGAGGTCATATGTACTGGCTGTAGACCTCTTCAGCCGCAGCCGCCCGCCTGCCTCACCCCGTCTCTTCTCCACGAGTTGACCGCCGAGACCGGGCTTGTAGGAGAGGACACGGTCCACCGAGGTCGGCTGTGCAGCCTGCCGTGGAGGACCGCGTCCTCTGGTCGTCGCTTACTGGCGCGCGGAATTGACGCCGTGCCAGCTCACGTCGTTGTTCGGAAGTGGTCAGTCGGAGGCGTGGCCCCCGACCGCGAAACGGCGAATAGCGGCCTCCTGAAGCTGCTTGGTCTCGCTCCCCCGCCTTTCCAGTGGAGGACCGAGACGCGTGGGGTCAGTCGACCCGTGCGGCTGCCTTTTCAGCGAGTGACCGTGCCAGTTCACCGAGTCGGCTCGGGTTGCGTTCCAATGCCTTCGTGCTGAGGAACTGGAGTAGGTCGAAGAAGACGTCTTCGGCAGGGATCTTCCGGTCAAGGAGCATGGCGAGGGAACCTGGCTCGTCGTACGGCACCTTGCGGGCTGGCCGTTCTTCGCCTGCGGCATCCTCACTCGTGCTTGGAGAGGCCGTGTCAAACCGCGGTTCCGGCACTGCTTGCTGGAGTGCTCGATCGCCAGGGGTGTCTTCTGACGGAGCGCTGGAGGGCGATGCGTTCGTCTCGCCGTTTCCTATTACGCCGTAATAGCCGTCGGGCTTCCCGGCGTCCTGAGCGACAGACCCGGCGCTCTTCCCCGGTTTCTTCCGGTTGCGTTCCCGCTTCTCCGTCTCCTTGCGGGTTCGCTCTTCCTTGAGTTCCTTGAGTGCCGTCTCCTGCTGCTCAGCTGGCTTGTTGCCCACGGCGCGCAGCAGGTCGATGGGCTCTTCGCCGATCCGGGCCTGTAGTTCTGGGGTGAGATTGAGCAGGGCCAGGCGTTGTGACACCCACCCCTGGGAGCGGTGGAGTCTTTTGGCCAGGGCGGTCTGGCTGCCGTGGATGGCCAGGAGACGTTGGAGGGCGCGGGCTTCGTCGAGCTCTTCGAGGTCTTGACGGTGGATGTTGGCGACGAGGGCCGATTCGAGGAGTTCTTCGGAGGTGGTGCCCTGGTCGTCGCTGACCATGACCTTGACCGTGGCGATGTTGGCTTCGCGGGCGGCGGCGAGGCGGCTGCTGCCGTCGATGACGACGTGGGTGGTGTCGGGCTGGAGGTCGGCTTCGCGCTCTGGGTTGGCCTGAATGTAGGCGTCTCGGTTCATGACCGTGATCGCCTGCTTCTGGCCATGGGTTTTGAGGCTGCCTGCTAGGTCGGTGAGGTCACCGAGGCTGGAGCGGGGATTGTCGGGGTTGAGGCTGATGCGGTGTGTGGGGAGTTCGGTCGGTGGGGCGATGCCGTCGGTGGGGACTCCTGTGGCGGCGGCGACGGCCTGTCGGCGTGCGCTGATGGTGCGGGCTCCTCCGCCGAAGCGGCCGGCGCCGAGCTGGTCGGCCTTGCTCATGCGATCTCCCGGGCCAGTGCGCGCATGCCGATTGCCTGTTGTGATTTGGGTGCGTACGCCAGCAGGGGCTGCTTCATCCGGACTGCTTCTTTCTGTTCCTTGAGGTCACCGATGAGGCCGACGACTCGTGGATCCTTTATGTCGACCCACCCCTGCAGTGATGAGGTGGCGATGAACCCGCGGCGGGAGTCGTAGAGGTTGACGACGATGCCGAGGTAGTCGATGTCGACTTGTAGGTCGCTGCGCAGATCGTCGATCTGTGTGGTGAGCAGTTCGTAGGCGTCGGCTGAGCTGTCTTCGGCCTGGACGACGATCAGGGCGCCGGACTGGCCGGGTTTTTCGCCGTCGCGGCGGCGGCCGTAGTAGGCGGCGGCGTCCATGCTGAGGCCGAGGCTGGGCGGGCAGTCGACAAGGATCACGTCGTAGTCGGCTTCGAGCGGGGCCAGTGCCCGCTCGAGCGCGGCTTCCCGGGCTCGCACGGCTGAGAGGCGGACGTCGAGGAGGAAGGCGTCGTTGCAGGCGGGCAGAAGGTGGAGTCGGCCGCCGAAGGTGTTGTTGTCGATGGGGACGATGAGGTCGCGGAGGTCGCCCTTGGGGTCGCCTGCCATGTGGTTGGTGAGGCTGTCGCCGTTCATCGGCAGGCGTTCGGCACCGAGTTGGTTGGTGAGGTGGCACTGCGGGTCGAAGTCGACCAGGAGGACTCTCATCCCGAGGCCGGGCAGGTTCTCGATGTCGAGGGGGTCGTTGGCTGGCTCGTGGTCGGTTTGGGTGTCACTCGCGCGCAGGGCTTTGGAGAGTGCCTTGGCGACCTGGGCAGCGTGCAGCGTGTTGGGGTCTTCGGCGAGTGCTTCGCCGAGGCCGGCGGTGATCGCTGTTTTGCCGACTCCTCCCTTCTGGTTGCAGACGATGATGCGGCGAGTGATCTCGGGCCGTTCAACGTCTGGTGTGGGGTTGGAGTCGAGCCACAGCTGGACGGACTGGGCCATGCCCTGGATGAGGGAGACACGGCGGTCTGCGGCGACTTGGCGGAACTCTTCCCACTGGCTGGGCGGTAGGAAGGTCGAGAAGGAGTCGGCGCCGGAGGTGTCGACGGTTGCAGTGGTGGAAGCCAGGCTGCACCAGTCCCTGATCCCCTGTTCCACGGCGGCCTGGATCTCGATGCCGTGTTGGGCTGCTCTGATTTTGAGGTTCTGCCGGAGCCATCCCGGCAGTTTGGAGACGACCTTCTCGCGGTCGCTGGAAGCGGCTGACGAACTCATGAGGGACACCTTACTAACGTTCATGACCCTTTGGAGCATCGACACGTTAGCTAGAGGTGCTTGTTGGTGTATCGAAGTGGGCACCCCGGCCACTCCGGGCTATTACGTCGTAATAGCTGACGTCGCCTCACCGAGACCGCCGCACGCTATTACGTCGTAATAGCCCGGCCCGGGCGCAGGGGAAGGTGAGCGAAACGTGAGAAGGCCCCACACACACGATCGTCTGCGGGGGAGCCGGGCCTTTGGCTGCCAGGCAGCCCAGGTCGCGGGTGCACCTTCATCGGGGTTGGGGATGCTGGCGGCGGTCACCAGGGCGGCCGGGTGCCGCATGGCGGTGATTGGGACGGCGCCGGGCTCAATGCTGGGTGCCCAGACCATGCGCCAGTTGTCGTCCCACTCGCAGCCGCAGCCGCAGCCGTGGTCCGGGTGCGGGTGCGGGTGCCGTAAGAAGACGCCGTGGGTGAGCACGGCGCGCGGGATGCGGGGGATGAGCACCGCCGGGTCGTCGCCGGGGTAGAGGTGGAGGTTGCGCCAGCCGTGAACGCGGGCCATGTACGCGGCGGCGGCCTCGACGATGTCGATCCACCGCCGGTGTCCGAGGACGACGAAGCAGACCGGGTAGAGGTGGTCGTCAGTGGGGTCGTCGATCCCGGTGACGCACAGGCCGCGATGGACGATGAAGCCGTTCTCCACCGCGTCCTCGCCGGGCGTCCAGAGCTGTTCGACTGCGCGCATCGTGCCGTCGTCGCCCTCGCTGGTCACGATCTTGTACAGGTCCATGGTGGTCATGCGCTCGCTCCAGTGCTGGTGTCGGCCGCCTTGAGGACGCGCGGGAGATGGACGTGGAGGTGTTCGACGTCGACCTGGCGGCCGCGGGCGCGCAGTTCGTGGGCAAGGAGTTCGGTGAGTCCGGATGCCCTTTTCCGGACTAGCGTTGAAGTCGCGATCTTGCAGTGGCTCGCCGTGGCGTCCACTGTGTCAAACACGGGATCGTCAGCAGACGGAGGATTGCGGGCCGGCGACGGCGTCCGCGAGGGTCACGGCCAGGTCTCCGTTTGTATGTAGTGTGCGGAAATGACAAGAAGCGAGCGACTCGCGGACCAGCTGGACTGGTACTGGCACAAGAACCTACGGCCGCGGCTGGACGGTCTTACCGATGAGGAGTACTTCTGGGAGCCGGTGCGCGGCTGCTGGAGTATCCGCCCACGTGGCACGTCGGCCGTACCGATGTCGGCAGGTTCGGGGGAATGGACGATGGACTTCGCATCCCCGGGGCCGGAGCCTGCGCCGGTGACCACGGTTGCTTGGCGGCTGGCGCACATCATCGTCTCGTGCCTGGGCTATCGGGTCGGATGGTACTTCGGCGGCCAGGACGTCGACTCCGAGACATTCGCCTACGCGGGGACCGCTGACGAGGCGCTAAAGCAGCTCGATGAGGTGTATGGAAGATGGAACGCGGGGGTCCGCGGACTCTCGGACACTGACCTGGAGAATCCGCCCACAGTGGGTCCCGAGCGGTTTCCTATGGAGAACAGGGTCCTGCACGTCAACAGGGAGCTGATCCATCACGGCGCCGAGATTTCCCTGCTGCGCGACCTCTACCGCTGGCAGGACGGAGCCGTACCGCGCCGAATATGACTTTCCGGTAACCGGCGATCGAGCTTCGGAAACCTACGCGGAATCCGTAACGCTCCGTGGCTGCGAGCTTCATTGAGTACGGCCCCGCCCGGGGCGGGGCCGGTAGTTGCTTCAGTGGTCAGCCTTGAGGCCGGGTCTTCCCGCATCCGGTTGGGGCGGCGGTGCGTTGTCGGTGAAGATGGGCATGCCCAGGTCGACCAGCTGTGGCCGGCCGTCGGCGGGGGTGCGCTTGAGGCTGTGCAGCTTGGCGGTGGCGGCGGCGAGGCTGACCTGGAGTCCTTCGACTTCTCCCAGCCAGCCGTTGGCGCGGGCCTCGCGGACGCGTTCGCGGAGGTTCTGGATGATCTCGATGAGCCGGGATCGCTGCCGTGGGTCGATCTGGAGAACTGGGCAGCGGATGCAGGCGTGTTCGTGCTTGCAGGGGGTTCCGTAGGGGCGCCCGCAGGTGCCCAGGGAGACCTTGCGCAGCTCGAAGTGCTGCTGAAAGTCGCTCCACTCTTGCTCGGTGGGCTCCCGGTACTCTTCGTCGGGACGTTCGGCCCGGCGGCGGTCGAGGAAGCCGCGGTAGGTGCGGATCAGGTCGTCCTGGAAGACCGCGAGGTATGCCTGAGTGGTTGTCAGGGTCTTGTGTCCGAGGATGCGGGCGGCGATGTGGACGGGCAGTCCGCCGGTGACGGCCTCGGTCGCGAACATCCTGCGGAAGTCGTGGGGTGTGTAGCGCATCGGGTTGCCGGCCTGGTCGCGCAGTCCCATCCGTTCCAGGGTTTTGCGGAGCAGGCGGGAGACCGTGTTCTGGCCCATGACCTGCGCCTGCCAGTAGTGGCGGCGCTGGAAGAGGTGCGGCAGCAGCGGCCCGGTGACGCGTTCGTGGTCGTCGTAGCGGGCGACGAGCGGGATCTTGCCGCCGTTGGCGTCCCGCAGGCGTTTGATGATCGTGGCCAGGACGCTCGCCAGTTCCGGGCTGACCAGCAGGAGCCGTTCCTCGTTGCTCTTGGACGGCACGATCTGCAACAGCGGGACGATCTCCCCGGTGTCCGGGAGCTTGTAGGAGACCAGCGCGAGGCGCGTGATCTCGGTGAGCTCCTCGACGCGTACCCCGGTGTGCCGCAGGGTCTCGATGACGGCCCAGGCCCAGAACGCTTCGTCCTCGGCCATGCTCTGGTTGATCCGCTTGGTGCTGCCCTCGACCTGGATGTAGACGTGCGGGGTGACGTGGTCGGGGCGGCTGGTGACCTTGTGGGCGGCGGGCAGGACCCGCAGGTAGCGGGTGCCCTCATGGTCGAAGTACTCGTCAAACAGAGTGGCCCTCGCGGCCTCCAGCAGCGCGGCGGTCTCGTCCCGCTCTCGCTCGGCGGCTTCGACCAGGTGCCCGAGGTGGGGGAGCCGCTCGCGGACCCGCTGGTGCATGCGGGCCTGGGTCTGGGCCACGGCCTTGAGGTTGCCCGCGCCGTCGCCGCGGCGGATCGGGCTGGGGCAGGCCCGCTCAGCCCAGAACGGATCTTCGTGCGCCCATTCCTGGATGTCGAGGTAGAAGCCGCGGATGCGCATCATGACGTCGTAGCGGGAGCGACGCTCCACCACCTCACCGCTCTTGTTGACGTAGGTGAGCAGCCACTGCTTCCAGCCGTCGACCACTTCCTCGGGCAGGCGGAGGGTGTCGATGCCAGGGTGGTGGGCCTCGATGTCGGCCCAGAACACGCCCGCCAGCTCGCGGGCCAGTCCGACGAAGGTGCCGTAGTCGACGCCGGGCCGGCGCTCTTCGAGGTAGCGGACCAGCAGGTTGCGCACGGGTGTGCTCTGAAGGTTGTAGAAGTCGACCAGTTCGGCGGTGGGCCGCTGGCCGTGCCGCAGCGCGTCCTTGAGGGTGTCCTTGGAGTGGATCACCCCGGCTCCGCGCAGCAGGTCCCAGGCGCTGTGAGTGCCGTCGTAGGAGTAGCCGATGGCCCGCCGCCCCCAGGCCCGCGCCTCGAAGACGTCCTCGGCAGTGAGCTGGTCAAGGTCGCGGCCGGTATGCAGGATCATCTTGGAGAGCACGCGCAGGCCCTCGTCGACGTGCCGGCCGGTCATGCCCAGCTCGCTGCCGTGGCAGCGCATCTGATCCAGCGTCCCGGACGGGAACATGCGCTGGACGTCCTTGAGCAGCGCCATGGCCTTGTAGTTGCGCATGAACTCGTAGTCGGGCAGCACGATGCGGCTGATGAACAGGCTGTTCAGACCACTCAGCAGCGTCGATCGGCGCCCCTGGTAGCTGTGGCCGTTGTCGGTCTGGGCGAGCACCTGCTCGATCCAGTCCTTGCCGCGGTCGGCGCCGGCCGCCCTCCAGCGGGCCTGCCAGCCGTCCCCGGCGTGCGTCAGAAGCCAGTCGAGGATCTGCCCCACCCCGATCAGGCGGTTTCGGCCCAGCGTCCGGCCGTTGGTGTAGTCCTGCGCCGGCCAGACCGGGGAGAGCGGCAACAGGGCCAGGACGTCGTCGCATCCCAGATGCTCGTGGGGGCCGACGCGCTTCTCGTCCGCCTTCACGTCGTGAGCGACGGACAGGCGCCGCTCGGGGGCGGGGCCGGTGCCCGCGAGCATCACGCGGTTGGCGCGGCGGCTCATGCCGCACCACCCCCGAACAGCACGTCCAGATCGCTGGCTTCGTAGCCGCCCGCCACTGCCGGCGGCGGGACTTTCGCCCGGTCCTTCACCTCGGCCAGATGCTCCTGGACACGGCGGATGACCTGGGCCTCCTCCTCGACGAGGTAGACGTCGGCGGTGGTGGAAAGGTGGGCGTGACCGAGGATGGTCTGCACGTCCCGCAGCGACAGGCTCTCATCGCGGGCCATGCGCAGGGCGGCCGTATGACGCAGGTCGTGCATCGACCAGTTCGTGCCCAGCAGCGCGTTGACCCGGCGGAACACCGCCCGAAGCGCCTCGTAGTTCATGGTCTGGTAGGCCAGCCCCTCGCCGTGGTCACGGCGGCGCAGGGTCCACCACAGCGGGGCCTGCGGGTCCAACGGCGGGCCCTCGGCCAGGTAGAGGCGAATCCAGATGAATGCCTCCGGACTGGACGGCAGCCACTGCTCGGCGAGCGTGCCCTTGCGTACGACCTTCACGAGCTGGTCGCCCCAGTCGAGATCGACCCCGCGCACACCCAGCAGCTCCGAGGCGCGGGCGCCGTTGCTGACGGCCAGGGCCAGGATCGCCCGGTCCCGGTTCGAGCGCAGGGCCCCGAACAGCTCGTTCCACCGCTCGTCCGGCATCTCCCGCGGGCGCCGCTTGGGGACCTTCGGGTTGTAGCGCAGCCTCCCCTCGCCCCGGTAGGGCTCCAGGGGGTTGTGGTGGGCGTACGGCCGGCGCCGGTCGGACCGCGCCAGCGGCACCGGGTTGACCAGCGGGCCGCCGCCGGTCTCGATCCAGAAGTCGTAGAAGCTGCGCAGCACCGCGTTGCTGTGCCGGATCGTCCGCGGCTTGTAGCGGTCGTCCAGGTACGTCTTCTTCGTGATCGGATTCGTGGTGCCCGCGGTCACGGCGGAATGTGTACGTGCCGACCTGCGCGGCTTCGTCGCGGACCGGAGCCACAGGACGAAGTCCCGCACCTCCACCGAGGTCGCACGGTTCCACTCGACATCGACCACCCGCAGCCACCGCCACCAGCGCAGCATGTCATAGGCGTAACTGCGCACGCTGCCGGTCCGGTTGTCCCGGGCGATGAAGTCGATGAGGAACCTGCGGACCGGCTGCACGACCTTCCCCTCCTCATCGAAGACCAGCCAGGGCACGACACCTGGGTCCATGGCCACCCGCCCCCACTGTGGGAGCTGGATGGCGCGGACATCTCGGGATTGCTCGTTCAACTCCGTTGCGCTCCTTCGCCGTTCGGATGCGCAACGTCTACCGACTAGGCCAAGCGGCAGACGCACTCCCGCCCGGCGTGTCCTCGCGTAGTCCGGTCAACGACTCTGTGCCTCCCGCCTGCACAGCCGATGGCGATGCGACGGGGGCCGGCGGGCAGGATCGCGTAATCGGCAAGGTTGGCGAGCAGCTCGCGGGCGCCGGGGGTGTTCAGGACGACGTCCTGGACGCGGGGGTCGAGGCCGTCGAGGTCGAGGATGTCGCGGGCGGCGGCCGGGTCGCGGAGCCGGTCGCGGACGTCCTCGATCCGGTCGGCGGCGGGCGGGACGAGGGAGCCGTCCGGGCGGTGGGCAGGTGCAGGTGCAGGTGCAGGTAGCCGAACGAGATCAGACGGATCGGGTGCGAGGGAGCCTCCTGCTCGGGGTGAAGGGCGGGAACGTGCGGAGCGCCGCGCCTGGCCGGGAAGGGCAGTGCGCGGCGCTCCGGGGTGGCGCTACTCGGTTGAGGTGTCGGTGACCACAAGGAACTGGTCGGTGTGCAGGTCCATGACGACCTGAGCGTTGGTGCCCTGGGCACGCTGGGCGGCGGCGAACCTTCGGCCGGCCAGGATCCGCGGGGCCTCCGGCGGGGAACCGCTCCAGAACGGTGCGCGGCGGGGTCGGGTGGTGCGCTGTGCGAGGACCAGCAGCTCGCGGTTGCTTCGCTTCTGGGCGTCGGTGAGCGGGCGGGCCTTCGCGCCGTGCCGGTGCCAGAGCGAGGAGGCGGGTGGCTCGGGGTAGGCGAGGGCGTGGTCGACGTCGCGGTTGGTGCTGCTCATGGGGGCCTCCATCTGGAGGTAGAGGTCAGGCGTGGTCCTCGCCCTTGCCGCCCTTGGGCGGGGCGGAGACGAACCGGGTCTTGCCGGGATTCCGCGCGTTCCAGAGCTCCGCACACGTCTTGTGCACGGCCTCTCCGGCGTAGGACCTCAGCGGAGTGGTCTTCCGGCACCGCACGCACTGCTCGGGCCAGGCGAAGTGCGCCCCGTCGTGCCAGTCCAGGAGATGGACCGGCACCGCGGGCGGCTCGGGCGGTGCGGGTGCGGGGCGACGGCAGGTGCTCACGGTCGCAGGTCGGGCAACTGCTGATGTACCTGAGCCACCAGGTCCTCGGTGGGCTTCCAGGGCCCGAGCTGCCCGCGCGCGGGGAGCGGCAGGGCGAGCTTCTGGACGTCCGTCAGCTCCAAGTGCCACCAGCCGGGCGCCGCCCATGGCCCGCAGGGCGGGGAGCCGTCCGGGTCCTGGTGGCAGCCGGTCAGGCGGGCGACGCCGATCACGGCACCGGTCGGCAGGTCACGGCCGTGGATCGTGTGGGCGACCAGCGGCAGGCACAGGGCGGTCCGGTCGATCCGCTGGCCCGCGTGCAGGAGTAGCCAGCCTCGCCAACTCCAGTGCTTCGGACGGTTCTCGATCGTCTTGTCACCGGTCAGCACACAGGTGGCGTGCGGCTGCTTGATGCTGATGCCGCGGATCCAGTCGCCCTCGGGCAAGGTGGCGGTGCTCATGGGTGGTTTCCCTCTCGTGGTCAGGCGGCGAGCCGGTGTTCGGTCGGCGGGATGTACGTGGTCGGGTCGGCGGGGGTGCCGTCGTGGCACTCCAAGCAGGAGCCAAGGGTGCGCAGGGGTAGGCACGCGTGATATCTCCGCAGGCATTTCGGGCACGTCTGCCTCGCTGCCATCGCCTTGTCGAGCGCGAGTTCCTTGGCGAGGGTCATGGGCCGTATGGGCTTGGCCAGGTCGATGCGGTAGAGGTAGGCGACACGCTTGCCGCCCCGGCAGGTGATCTGCGCGACGGGGTCGTGCTCGCCGGGTCGTAACCCCATGGCGCGCAGCTGCCTGCGGGTCGCGAGTTCCTTGGGTGCCTGCTTCCACCGGAACTCGGAAACCAGCGGGTTCGCAGGATCTGAAGGTCGCCTGGCCGGGAACGCGCTGGCGGAGGGTGTGTTGTGGCGTGATGAGGCACGCGGGTTCGTCCGGGGTGGCTGGGGCATGATGAGGTCTCCAATCGGTGGGGGAGGGCCTCGGTGGGTTACGAGTTGCAGGCGGTGATCGCGGAAGACGAGTTGCTGCGAGCCGCGGCGCGGGGCGTTCCTGGTGCCCGGGTGGTGCCTCTCCGGCAGGGCCTGTTGCTGATGCCGATGACGGATGAGGTCTTCGACGCCGTCACGGACGGCAGCACCGGGGGGGCTCTGGGATTCTGGAAGCTTCCGGGAGGCTTCGAGAGGTTACTCGCCCAGTGGTCCGCTGCAGGGCCCGTCGCCTATGTCGAGGCCGAGTACTTCGGTGGCGTCGGCGAGCAACGGGCCGCCGTCTGGGCTGACGGGGCGCTGGCAGTGGGGCCATTGGATGCGCCGGCGAAGAAGTGGTTCTCGCGAGCAGTCAGCCCGATCTCGCAGGCTCTTCGGCAGTTCGGCGTGAGGAGGAGCCTCGGTGAGGATGAATTTGAGGCCGTGGGACTGGACCGCCATCGAAACAACGACGACTGGATCTCTTCCAGCACCTCTTGAGCTCGCGCCCAACGGCGGCGACTTCCGGGATCCCGCATGGCCTCGCAAGTTGCTGGCCGAACTCGCAGAATCTGCCAATAGCTCGGAGAAGTTGACATGCACGAGTGGCAGGTAGAACGAGGGCTCTCACCTGCTCACTTGCGCTCTCTACTGCCCCAAAGCCCTCACGGAACCCGCGCGAACTCCAATTGGGAATGACCCGTCGTCGTGCAGATCGACGTCGACCAGGTCCTCGTCCTGGCCGGGCATCACCGGCTCCAGGTGTCGGGCAACCGGTAAGGGCGGTGCGGGTAGCGGGGGCCGGGACGCTGCGGGCGGGGCCGGCCGGTCCGGCGGCGGGGGCGGGGCACGAGCATGGGGGAATCTCCTGTGGCTGGTGCGGGCAGGGTGGAGTGGGTCAGGCTGGTGGCCGCATACGCGGACAGGGGGGTGTGATGGGCTGGCTGCGCAGGGATGTGCCGGTGGTCGATTTCGATGCGGTGATCGACACGGACGGCGTGACGTGGCAGGCGTTCACGGACGAGGACGGCGTGCTGGTCATCGACACCGACGCGGACGTCGAGGTGTGGGTGAACCGCGCGGTGGTGGGCGGGGTCGTCTATCCGGCGTGGGTGGACGACGACGGGCGGCTGTTCATCGAGTTGGACTGACCGCCTGCGGGGTCACCGTCCCTGTGCGTCGGCCATCGAGGCGGCCTCGCCCAGCATCCGTGCCGGGGTGTGTCCGCTGCCGAAGCGGTCGTTGAATTCGGGCACGGAGTCGAGGTGGTCGCCGAAGCGGCGTCGGATCGCGTCCAGGACGACGGCGGCGGCGTCGGCTTCCAGGCCGCGGTTGCCGCCGGCCTCCGCGCGGATCGCTCCGATGAGGCAGACCGCGCCGTCGTCGTCGACCGCGACGCCGGCACACCAGCCGCCGGTTTCCATCCGGTGCCGGGCCCGCTCGAGGAGCGCGGCGACCGGCGTCGCGTAGGTCTGGGGTGGTGCCTGCGGGGTCGGGGTGAGCGGGACGGTGATGACGTCGTCCAGGTCGACCGGGGCGGTGTCGAGGTGCGCGGTGCGCACCTCGTGGGCCACGGAGGCTTCGTCGAGTCGGACGGTCATGGCCGCCTCTGCGGCGGCCAGCCGGGCGTCCAGGCTGAGACAGCCTGCGTCGGCGGGTGCCGCTGCCGGGGGCGTCCGGCCGGGCGGGGCGGCGGGCGCGGTGTGCAGCGAGGCGGCCATCACGGGGCTCCCGTCAGCCCAGCGACACGAGGCCGGCCACGGCGGCCAGGGCCTCGGTGAGGGCGGGGGCGATGCCGGTGGAGGCGAGGCAGAACCCGAACGCACCGCAGGCGAGGGCCGACCCGACGCCGACGGTGCGCCGGCGCAGCAGCACGAGCACGACGACGGCCAGGAGCAGTACGGCGGACACAGAGACGATCACGGGGGATTCCTTCCATGGGGCGGGGCGGGGTGGGGTAGCCCGGACGGATGCCGGGCGGAGATGCCGTGGCCCCCGGTGGTGGCCGGGGGCCACGGCGTGGGACGGGCGAGGTCAGTCGTCCTGCGGCCCGGTGCCGGCGGGGGCCGGGAGGGGCGCGTACACGCCGTGGTCGACCTGGTGCAGGCGTCCTTCGGCGACGAGGTCGCTGAGCGCGTTGCGGACGGTGCCGGCGGCGGCGTCGACTTCGGCGCGGATCTCCTTGGCCGTCATCTGCCGGTCGACGGCGGCCAGCACCTTGTCCTTGACCGTGGTCTTCGGCTTCTTCTGGGTGGGGAGCGGGGGCGGCGGGAACGATCCGACGCCGCTGAAGTCGTGGCCGGCGCCGTCGTCCTGGCCGTCGTTGTCCTTGCCGGAGGGTGGCGGCATGGTCCAGTCGTGCCACAGGCCCAGCGCGGTCAGGGCGTCGGTCTCCCGGCCGGTGAGGCAGTTGATGGAGCCGTCCTCGGGGAAGATGTCGCCCAGTTCGTCGGGGGAGCCGTCCTTGGGCAGGTGGACGTACAGGGTGCGCATCATGGTCGCGCCGGAGCCGGTGACGGTGTGGCCCACGCCCTGGGTGGTCTCGCCGGGTACGTCGTCGGTGATGCCGTGCATCCGGTCCATCAGCGAGGTGGAGGCGTGAACCGGTCGGGGATACCGGCCAGGTCGACGTCCCCGGCGAGTCCGCCGGTGGCCTGCCGGGCGGCGATGCCGCCGGAGGAGCCTGCGATGCGCAGCACGACGCCGATGCCGCCCTGGACCTGGTCGCGCAGGGAGGCCTCGCCGCCGAGTTTGGACAGGTTGAGGGACTGGCCGGCGAAGACGATGCCGATGCCGAACTTGCGGCCCTCGCGGGCCAGGACGTCGGTCATGTGGGCGATCTCGTCGCCCAGGGCGTCGTCGCCGACGAGGGAGTTGAATTCGTCCAGGACCAGGACCAGGCCCGGGTAGGGGGAGTGGGCGGAGAAGTCGTGGCCGGCTTCGGCGTTGATCTCGCCGCGGATGTCCATCAGGGCGATGGCGGCCTTGAGCATCCACCAGGTGAAGACCGGGCCCGCGTTCTGGCGGTCGATGTGCCGGCCGACCGCGCTCATCTGCGCGTCGGGGCGGGCGGAGGTCACCCAGTTCGTCAGGCCGGCCAGCGCCCATGCCGCGCACATCAGCGCCAGCGCCACGGTTTTGCCGGAGCCGGTGACGCCGACCAGGAAGCCGTGCAGGGTGCCGGCCGCGGACTGCATGTGCACCGTGGCGTCGGATCCGTCGTGGGCGGTGCCGATGGTGTAGCGGCCGTGGGCGTCCAGGGTGAGCAGCTCGCGGGTGGCGCGGCGGGCGCCCTTCAGCGGTGCCGACTCGTACAGCGTCACCAGGGCCTCGCGGCCGCGGGATTCGGCGACCAGGCGCAACTCTTCGGGCTCGACGCCGAACGCGGAACAGAGCTGGGCGTGGTTGATGCGGGCGAGCTCGCCCGCGTCGACCTGGGCGAGGACCATGCCGCGGGCGGGCAGGTCGCCGCGGGCGGGCAGCTGCTCGACGCGGACGATCTCACTGTCGGGGATGGCGCCGCCGGGCCGGGCGACTTTCTGTGCCCAGAGGTCTTCGAAGGTGCCGCCGGTGGGGCGGGCGGTGGGGGCGACGGTCAGGCGCATGCGGCCCGGGCCGGTGTGGGGGATCTCGTCCAGGCTGACGCGGCCGACGGGGTAGCCGAAGCAGGCGGCGACGTCGACCAGGTCGATGCGTGGCACCGGCTTGCCGGCCGATGCCACGACGTGGGCGGTGAAGTGGGGGTGCTGGGGGGGACACGGTCTGCTGGATGTTCTCCAGCCGGGTGCCGGGGGCGACGTCGGCGGTGTCCCACATCTGCATGACCAGGCCGGGGAAACCGGGCGGGTAGACAGCCGTCTCGGTAGTCGGCGGGGTCCAGGTGGAGCGGGTGATGGGCAGGGCGGCGGCCATGAGGCCGCCCCATGCCAGTGCGGCGACCGGCTCCCACCAGGAGTGGCCGGGCACGATCGCGGCGGCCGCGTAGACGGTACCGCCGGTGACCGGTCCCAGGACGCGCTGGGTGGTGCGGATCGTGCGCCGGAAGTCCTTCGTCTTGACCTTGCGGTACAGCCACCACACGCAGCCGCCGCTGATCGCGGCGGCGGTGGCGTGGGCGGGCAGCAACTCCATGGAGGGGACGTAGGCGAGGGCGGGCGTGCTCGCGGTCGGCTTCCGCGTGGTGCCGGGTGGCGTCCGCGGTCGCCTTCGCGGCCAGCAGCTCCAGCTCCCGCTGATACGCTGCCAGCCTCCGCCCGGTGCGGCCCGGACTCCTTAATCCAGGTCTGCAGGCCCTCGAACGCGGTCAGGGCGATGGCGAGGACGGCGGCCAGGGAGAGCGCCCCGGTGCGCGGCGGCCCGGCATCGGCCGGGTCCTGCCGGTCTCCCAGACCCTCGCTGCGCAGGGCCGCCGGAACGGCGTCCGGTGGGGGCGGTTCATGCGGGACATCGAGGGCGTCGAAGGCACTGATTCGAACGATCCCGGAGGCGTCGGCCAAGGCCGCCTGGTCGTCGTTGAGTACCGGTGGGGACGGGCGGAGGCGGCGGGGAGCCGATCCGGGGCAGTGAGACCACGTTGTCCGGCGTTCGGGCCACTTGCTGGTGGGGTTTTTGCGGGTGCGGGCCTTTACCCGTTGCCGCCGGTGGGCGGGCAGGAGATCGCCCAGGGCAGCGTGTCCGATCGTGCCGACCAGGTCGATGAGGTGCTGGGGAAGATTCCATGGCCGGCGGTGACGGTGCCGGCTGCGGCGGCCGGCAGGATGGTGAAACTGATCCGTTCCATGGGTACTTCCGGACGTCCGGTCAGGGCGTCGTTGCCGGCGCGGATCAGGGCTTGGTAGGCGGTGAGCAGGGCATAGACCTCCTGGTCGAGGTCGTCGATGCTGCGGGAGCGCAGGACGCGGCCGTCGAGCATCGTGGCCTTGATCGAAAAGTACGTCGTTTCCGCCTGCCACCTGCGGTGGTAGAGCTCGGCAGCCGGATACCGGGCAGGGTCCAGCAGGTTGGTGATCAGCCGCCACTGCTCGGTGCGGACCGTGCCGTCGGCCAGGGTGACGGTGAGGGCCGCCTCGATCACCCGCACCGGCAGCGGTACCCGCAGGACGCCGTAGCCGATGCGGGAGAGGTAGGAACCGTCGCCCAGCTGCTCGGTGGGGGTGGGGACGCGGCGGGCTCCGGAGCGCACCAAGAACCGCGCCCCGCTCCGATGAACGGCATCCAGGAACTCGTTGCCGTCGAAGGCCGCGTCGGCCAACAGGAGCATCGTCTCGTCCAGGACGGGCAGAATCCGCTTGGCATAGGGGAGTTCGCCCTCGGACTCCGGCCCGAGGGCGGCGGCCATGAGCGCGCGGGTGCCGCACTCGGCCAGCACCAGCAGCCGCAGCCGCAGCCGCAGCCGCAGATAGCCGAACTCCAGGGTCTCCCTCGCCCGCTTGGGGTAGCGCCAGGTGACCGATTCGTCGTCGGGGGCTGCAGCAGGGTCCCGTCGACGGCGACCGTGCGCAGGCCCCGGTAGAAGGACCCGGCCTGCCCGGGGCGGGCGACGGGCCCGGCTAGCGTCTCGAACAGACGCTGCAGAGGTGCGGCCCCACCCTGCGTCTGGCCCGCGTCAGCGAGGAAACCGCCGGACGCACCAGGGGCAGCGAGGTCAGGGTGGGGTCAGTTTGGACCACACCATGCGGTACGAGCAGTGCTCGAACAACGCGAGAGCGAGCACGAAGTACACCACCACCCGCGACGGCAGCAGCCGCAGGCGCTTCTCCCGCCGGCCGGTCTCCTCCAGCACCGCGTCCACCAGCGCGAAGTCCACGATCTGGGTCAACTCCCCCAGATGACCCGGAGTGAACACACCCCGCGCTGTCTCGATCGTGGACGTGATGACAGCCTTCTCCCGCAACGGGACCCCTGACCTTGATCGACTTTCTTCGCCGATCGTTGATCTATCAGGTGGTCCCGTTGCGCTGTTCAACAGGACTTGACGTACAGCTCAGAAGCCAAATGCAACGGTGTTGGTCCCGGATCACACCCCTGATCAAGGAACTGGGTACGATCGCGAGAGCCCACGGCTTGAGTTTCGCGCAGGTCGCGCTGAACTGGCTGATCACGGAGGGGGACCGGTTACTGGGGGTCAGGTGCGTTGGCGGGCCAGGTCCTCGTAGAACGTGAGCAGGTCCAGGTTGTCGACGGACCCCGGGTTGACCGCCTTCTCCAGCGGCGTGCCCTGGAGAAGGCGTTTGACCGGCACCTCGATGCGCTTGCCGGTCAGGGTGTGCGGCACCCCGGGCACCTCGATGATCTCGTCCGGGACATGGCGTGGCGACAGTTGTTCACGGATGGTCCGCTGGATGAGCTCCTTCAGTTCCTCGTCGAGCACGGCGCCCGGTACCAGGTGCACGAACAGGGGCATCCAGTAGCCGCCGCCGGGCTGTTCGACGCCGATGACGAGGGATTCCTTGATCTGGGGAAGGCGTTCGACGGCCTCATAGACGTCCGCCGATCCCATGCGGACGCCCTGGCGGTTGAGCGTGGAGTCGGAGCGGCCGTGGATGACGACGGAACCGCGCGAGGTGAGGGTGATCCAGTCGCCGTGCCGCCAGACGCCGGGATAGGTGTCGAAGTAGCTGTCGTGGTAGCGGCTGCCGTCGGGGTCGTTCCAGAAGTGGATCGGCATGGACGGCATCGGATTGGTGACCACGAGCTCGCCGACCTCGTCGGTCAGGGGTTTGCCGCTCGGGTCCCAGGACTGCAGGTCGGTGCCCAGACCGGGGGCCTGCAGCTCGCCGATGTACACGGGGAGGGTGGGTACTCCGCCGGCGAAGCAGGAGCAGACGTCCGTGCCGCCGCTGACGGAGGCGATCCACAGGTCGGCCCCGCTCTCGGCGAATTCATCGTGCAGCCAGCGGAAGCCGTCGGGCGGCAGGGGGGAGCCGGTGGTGGCGACGCACTGCACCGCGGAGAGGTCGAAGTCGCGGGAGGGGTGCACGTCGGCCTTGCGGCAGGCCATGACGTACGCGGCGGAGGTGCCGTAGAAGGTGGTGCCGGTGCGTTCGGTGATCCGCCACTGGGCGCCCGTGTCCGGATAGCCGGGACTGCCGTCGTACAGGACGATCGTCGTTCCGGTGAGGAGGCCGGAGACGAGGAAGTTCCACATCATCCAGCCGGTCGACGTGTACCAGAAGAAACGGTCTTCCGGCCCCAGGTCGCAGTGCAGTCCGAGCTGCTTGAGGTGTTCGACCAGGATGCCGCCCTGTGACTGGACGATCGCCTTCGGCAGTCCGGTGGTGCCGGACGAGTAGAGCACCCACAACGGATGCTCGAAAGGCACCTGCTCGAATGCCGGTTCGATGTCCGCGGAGGTCAGGGCCGACCAGTCCAGCGCCCCGTCGGGGGTGTCGGTCCCGAGCAGGGGGACGTGCACGACCGCACGCAGGGTGGGCAGTTCACGGCGCAGTTCGGCGACGACGTCGCGGCGGTCGTGCTCCTTTCCGCCGTAGCGGTATCCGTCGACGGTGAACAGGACGACCGGTTCGACCTGCTGGAAGCGGTCGAGCACGCTGCGGGCGCCGAAATCGGGCGCGCAGGAGGTCCACACGCCGCCCACCGCCGCGGTGGCCAGGAAGGCGACGACGGCCTGCGGGATATTGGGGAGGTAGCCGCTGACGCGGTCTCCGGGACGTACGCCCAGGGCGCGCAGCTCGGCGGCGAGGGAGCCGACCAGGCGGCGCAGTTCGGCCCAGGTGACGGGCCTGGGGTCATGGGTCTCGTCGACGTACAGGAGCGCCGGCTCGTCCGCGCGGGTCGCCGCCGCGCGAAGGGCGTGTTCGGCGTAGTTGAGGGTGGCACCGGGGAACCACTGGGCGCCGGGCATCGAACGGTCGCCCAGCACACGCGCGTAGGGGGTCGAGAAGCGGACGTCGAACCACTCCGTGACGGCCTTCCAGAAGGTTTCCGGCTCGTCCACGGACCAGCGGTGCAGTGCCGCGTAACCGCCCTCGGCGGGGGCGCCGTGCCGTTCGGCGGCCCATGCCTGGAACGTGGTGATCCGGGCCTGGGCGATGCGCTGCGGATCAGGCTGCCAGAGCGGCTGGGGGTTCTGGGTCGACATGGGCGGCTCCCGGACTGTGCGCGTCGTGTGCGTCCTGCGCGCACGGGCTGGGGTGTGCGCAGGACGCGGCTGACAGGAACGATGAGAGGTGATCGACTTCCTAACCAGGGTGTGCCCCTCACAGTCCGTGTCGTGAAGATGTGGTCCGATCATGGGTGAACGGCAGTTGGACGGCACGCGCGTGTAGGGCGGTCAATAGCAAGGGAACGACACGGACGTTCGTGACCTGGTGCGTTCGGTGTTGGCTGTCGGTTCGGCGGGCGCGGCCCATCTAGCTGGAATCTGCCGCATGGACTGGTGCACTCACAAGCGGACTTGGCGAAGTCTTCGCAACCGCCGCTGTTCGCGGCGGCTTGTGCAACTCCGCATGGACAGCGCCGGACGGGCGCCAACATCCTTCCCCCTGGCAGCGTCCCCTTTCAGGAAGGCTGTGCCATGGAAAGCCATCGCTCGGCGTCCCTCCTCTCCGGAAAGAGGGACCGGCAGGAGGAAGCCCGCTCGCTGTTGCTGCGCATCCTGGACGGCTCCCTGCGTTCCGACCCGTATCCGGTGTTCAACCGGATACGTGAGACGGGGCCCCTGTGGTGGGACGGGTCGACCGTCGTCTTCTCCTCGTGGCGCCATTGCTCGGCCGTCCTGCGGGCGCCGGAAGCCGTCGCCCGAGAGGCCGATGTATGTCCTGCCCGCCACGGCGGCCGGCCGGAGGCACTCGCCATGGCCGTCGTGGGCTCACCGGAGCACGTGTGGCTGCGCCGGCTGGTGGCGCGGCTGCTCACACCGCGGCGGATGCGTGACCTCGTCCCCTTCGTGCGCGATCTCGTCGACGACCGCCTCGACGGGGTGGCGGCACGTGGACGGCTCGAAGCGGTCACGGATCTGGCGTATCCGCTGCCGGCGGCTGTGCTCTGCCAGCTGCTGGACCTGCCACGGGAGGACGCGTCCTGGCTGCACCAGCGGGCTCTGCTGCTCTCCCCCGCCCTGGACCCACACCAGCTGCTGACCGGTGCCGCCCCGCCCGGGGGCGAGGCCCGCCGGCGGGCGGAGGAGGAGCTGGAGACGTACCTCGGCGAGCTGG
This sequence comes from Streptomyces sp. MMS24-W38, assembly GCF_059889265.1. NCBI lineage: Bacteria > Bacillati > Actinomycetota > Actinomycetes > Kitasatosporales > Streptomycetaceae > Streptomyces > Streptomyces sp. MMS24-W38. Next base: position 87,442 of record NZ_JCBCPP010000002.1, read on the forward strand.
TGCGCTCGCGTGGCGCCCGGACCGGCGACGGCGCACCGGAGGCGGACGCGGAGCAACTCGCCGCCGCGTACCGGGCTCTGCTCGTCGGGGGGCACGAGACGAGCGTCGACTTGGTCTCGGGCGGCATCCTGGCGCTGCTGCGCGCCCCGCACGTACTGAGGACGGTGCGCCGCGAGCCGCAGTACGCGGGCCAGGTGGTGGAGGAGGTGCTGCGCCTGGATCCACCGGTCCAGCTGCTCCACCGTCATGCTGCCGCCGATCTCGCCATCTGCGGCACGCGGGTGCCCGCCGGGACCACCATGCTGCTTCTGCTGGCCGCGGCCCACCGGGACCCCGAGGTGCGGGACAGCCCCGAGGTCTTCTCACCGGACGGAACCACCGCGCCGCACGCCGCCTTCGGGCTGGGTCCGCACGCGTGCCCGGGCGAGCCGGTGGCCCGGCTGATCGCCGAAACGGTTCTCGTCCGGTTCGCCCAGCGGGTCACCGGCGCCCGCTTCGCCACCGGGACCCCGTCCTACCGACCGAACGTCACCCTGCGCGGCCTGCGGGCGCTGTGGGTCGATTCCGACGGCTTCGGCGACCGCGGCCTGCCGTGGCCGCCCGCCTGACGCACTCACCGCTTCGCTTCGCAGCGCTCACCCCTGGGAGCAAACTCGTGACAGCCCTACGCACCTTCGCGCGCACACAGTTGCTCGACTGCGTGTTCGACACGACCTCCGGCGGGGACGGGGACGTCCTGGCCGGCCGGAACGTCCTGGCCCGTATCGTGTACGGGCACCACGGCGGGCGGCCGACGCTGTACCGGGGATCCCCCCGGCTCGACGTCCATATGACCGCCGCGGACGCCGTCCCGTTCACGGAGGTCTGGGTCACCGACCGTCCGGTGCGCTGCGGGCTGCAGGACAACCTGGTGTACGCGGAGGACGGCGAGCACTTCTTCTGCGCGGTGCGCATCGAGGAGAGCGGTGTGTACCGCGACGCGGTGCACACCGCCTACGACGCCGCGTTCCGGCTGGCCCGGCAGCAGGGGTACACCGACCTGTTCCGCATGTGGAACCTCGTCGGGGACATCACGGGTACCAACGCCGAGGGCACGGAGATCTACCAGGACTTCTGCGCCGGCCGGGCACTGGCCTTCAAGGAGTGGTCCGAGCACTTCGAGGGTATGCCCGCCGCGACCGGCATCGGCACCCTGGGGACGGGCATCGACCTGTACTTCCTGGCCTGCCGTCCCGGGCGCACGACCCATCTGGAGAACCCGCGGCAGACTCCGGCCCACCGGTATCCCGAGCGGTACGGGGCCAGGCCGCCGAGTTTCGCGCGCGGTACCCATCTGGCCTCCGAGGGGCACGGAGCGGGGGCCCTCTTCGTATCGGGCACGGCCAGCATCCTCGGCGACGACACGGTGCACCCCGACGACATCGAGCGCCAGCTGGACGTCACCCTGGCCAACATCGAGACGCTGGTGAGCGGGGAGAACCTGCGCCAGCACGCCGTCGACGCTGGGTATGGGCTGACGGAACTGGACTCGGTCAAGGTGTACGTCCGTGACGCGGAGCACCTGCCGGCGGTGCGGGCCCGGTGCGCCGAGGTGTTCTCCAGCGGGGCCGACGCCGTGTTCTTCAACGTCGGTATCTGCCGACCGGACCTGCTGGTCGAGATAGAGGGGATCTGCCGATGACCACCGCCCCGCCGCGCCCCGCAGGCGACGCGATCGCGCTGGTCTCCGTCCGCGACACCCGCAGCGGCAATCTGGCCGAACTGTTGGAGGAGTCCGCACGCGCGCACGGCAGGCTGGACCGTACCGCCTACATCGACGAGAGCGGCGAGCACTCCTTCCGCTCGGTGTACGAGGGAGCGGGCCGGGCCGCGGCGGTGTTCGCGGCGCACGGTCTGGGTCCCGGCTCACGCGTCCTCATCGCCCTGCCCGACGGCCTCGACTTCGTCCGGGCGTTCCTGGGCGCCGTACGCATCGGCGCGGTGGCAATCGCCGTCAACTCGACCTTCCACCCGGACGAGATGGCGCGGGCGGGGCGCATCGCCGAGCCCGCGGCCGTGGTGGCCACGCCCGACCTCGTAGGGCTGTTCACCGCCCCGGTACTGACCGCGGACCTGTTGTCGCGGGGCGGCGGCGCGGCGCCGCCGTACGCCGACTGCACGCCGCGGACACCGGCGTACGCCGCGTTCACCTCGGGCACGACCGGTGACCCCAAGCTCTGCTTCCACACGCACGCCGACGCGGAGGTCCTCGACCAGGCGGCCGGCCGGGCCGTCGGTGTCACCGAGGACGACGTCTGCTACTCGGTGCCGCGGATGAACTTCGCCTACGGGCTGGGGAATTCGCTGCTCTTCCCCCTGTTGCGGGGAGCCGCCACCGTGCTCACCACCCGGCGGCTCGCTCCGGCCGACTGCCTGGCCCTCCTCGCACGGCACGGGGTGACCGTCCACTACAGCCAGCCCACTTTCTTCGCGCACATGCTCGCCCACCCCGGCGCCGAGGAGATCCTCGGCCGCCTGCGGGTGGCGGTGGTCGCCGGGGAGGTGCTGCCCCGGGCACTGGAGCGACGGCTGCGCCACATCCTGGGCGAGCGGCTGCTCAACGTGTACGGCACGACCGAGATCGGGCACGCCCTGCTGGTCAACGGGGCCGGGGCGTACCGCGAGTTCACCCTCGGCAGGGTACTGGCGCCCTACCGGCTGCGGATCGTCGACGAGCGGGGGCGGTCGGTGGCCGCCGGCACCGAGGGCCGGCTCGAACTGGCCGGGCCCACCATCGGCCCGGGCGTCGCCCGGGGAAGCGACGTCCCGCTGCGGACGGCGCCGGAGGAGTGGTACGCCACCAGCGACGCCGCGACGGTCGACTCCGACGGGTTCGTCACCGTGCACGGGCGTCTGGACGACGTGGAGATCGTCGGGGGCATCAACGTGCATCCCGCCGAGATCGAGGACCGCCTCATGGAGCACCCGGCCGTGAAGGAGGCGGCGGTGTGCGCGGTGCGGCACGACAACGGGGTCTCGGTGCTGCGTGCCTTCGTCGTCCTGCGGGCGGGCGTCGACGCCGCCGCACAGGGAGTACGGCAGGCGCTGCTCACCACCGCTCGCACAACGCTGACCTGGTACAAGGTCCCCGAGGATGTCGTCTTCGTCGCGTCCCTGCCCCGCAATCACACCGGCAAGCTGCTGCGCCGCACGGTCCGTGCGCGGGCGGCCAGCGGTTCGTTCCAGCCCTGACACCTGCCGCCCTGCCCCGACCTGTCCGCCGGCTTCCTCGTCGAGTCCGGCTTCGTCCACCTGGAGTGAGAGCGTTGACAACAGCTGACACCGGCACCGCCACGGTCGTCTTCGACGGCGAGAGCCTCACCACCGACGCGGTGAGCCGTGTCGCGGAACCAGGAACGCCGGTGGGGGTGTGCCCGGATGCCGTGGCCAAGGCACTCAAGAGCCGCGCGATGCTCGAGGACCTGGCGGAACAGAACATCCCCATCTACGGCGTGACCACGGGCTACGGCGAGATGATCTACATGCAGATCGACAAGTCGAAAGAGATCGAACTGCAAACGAACCTGGTGCGCAGCCACAGCGCCGGCGTGGGTCCGCTGTTCGCCGAAGACGAGGCCCGGGCCATCGTGGCGGCGCGTCTGAACACGCTTGCCAAAGGGTACTCCGCGGTCCGGCCTGAGATCCTGGACCGCTTGGCGCTGTATCTGAACGAGGGCATCACACCGGCGATACCGGAGATCGGCTCCCTCGGCGCCAGCGGTGACCTCGTTCCGCTCTCCCACCTCGCCGGCACGCTCATCGGCGAGGGCCAGGTGCTGCGCGACGGCAAGCGCCGTGAGACGGGCAAGGTGCTCGGCGAGCTGGGGATCGCCCCGCTTCAGCTGCGCTTCAAGGAGGGCCTGGCGCTGATCAACGGGACCTCCGCCATGACGGGTTTGGGCTCGCTTGTGGTGGAGCGGGCGTTCACTCAGGTTCGCCAGGCGGAGGTGGTCTCGGGCCTGCTCAACGACGTACTGCGCGGGTCCAGGAGCCCGTTCCTGGCCGAGGGCCACAACATCGCCCGGCCGCACCGGGGGCAGATCGACTCGGCGGCCAACATGCGGACCCTGCTCGCGGGCAGCCGCCTGGCCCTGGACCACGCGGACCTGCGCCGTGAACTGGAGAAGGCCAGGGAGGGCGGCGGTGACGTCCAGCGCACCGACGTGTATCTCCAGAAGGCGTACACGCTGCGTGCCGTGCCGCAGATCCTCGGGGCGGTCCGGGACACGCTCGGGCACGCGCGGGAGCGGCTGGAGATCGAGCTCAACTCCGCGAACGACAATCCGCTGTTCTTCGAGGGCGAGGAGATCTTCCACGGAGCGAACTTCCACGGCCAGCCGATCGCGTTCGTCATGGACTTCACCACGATTGCGCTCACGCAGCTCGGGGTGCTGGCCGAACGGCAGGTCAACCGGCTGCTCAACCGGCATCTCAGCTACGGTCTGCCGGAGTTCCTCGTCGCCGCCGACCCGGGCCTGCACTGCGGTTTCGCCGGCGCGAACTACCCGGCGACGGCCCTGGTGGCGGAGAACCGGACCATCGGACCCGCCAGCACGCAGAGCGTGCCGTCCAACGGCGACAACCAGGACGTCGTCAGCATGGGCCTGATCGCGGCTCGCAACGCCCGCCGGGTGTTGCAGAACAACAACCGCATCCTCGCGGTGGAGTTCCTCGCCGCGGCGCAGGCCGTGGACGTGTCGCGGCGGTACGAGGACCTGAGCCCGGCGAGCCGGGCCACGTACGACGCGGTGCGGTCCCTGGTGCCCGCCCTGGGCGTGGACCGTTACATGGCCGACGACATCGAGCTGATCGCCGCGGCGCTGTCGCGGGGCGAGTTCCTGCGGTCCCTGCTCCGGGAGGGAATCGCTCTGCGCTGACCCGGCGCGACGAGGCGTGTGGGGGGCGGTGCACGGACCGGTGCACCGCCCCCCACACCGCGTTCGGGGCCTCTTCCCGGTCCCGGAGACACCGCACGTCTTCCTTCCGCACTCACTCCTCAAGGAAAGGCATGCTCATGACACAACTGACGCAGCGTCCTCCCCTGGACGCCTCGGACCCGCGGCGCACGCGCACCTCGCGTGAGCCCTCGTTCTTCTTCAACGGCCACGCTCCGCGGCGGCGGATGCTGGTCGCCGTGGTCAGCGCCCTGTTCGGCTTCGCCCTGACGGTGGTGTGGTCGGCGGAGTTCGTCGACCGGACCATCGGCGACAACGTCGCGGACACCCTGCTCGGCCACCACGCCAAGGACACCCCCATCGCCGGTGTCCTGGCCGGTCTGGCGTTCGCCGTGGCGACCGGGGTCGCGGGCACGTTCACGGCGTGCAACGTCGCCGTGTTCAGCGCGCTGGCCCCGCTGACGGGCGGGCCGTCCTCCCCGCTGCGGCGGCTGACCGCCGCCCTCCAGCCGCTGAGCAGGCTCGCCGCGGGTGCCGTCACCGTGTCGGCGCTGTACGGGGCGGTCGTGGCGCTGGTCGGCGCCGGTATGCCGCAGTTCGACGAGAGCGCGCCGGGCAGCGGGCTGTCCGGCCGGCTGGTCCAGGCGATGGTGGTGTACGGGCTCATCGGCCTGGTCATGCTGGTTCTCGGGCTGTCCTCGCTGGGCGTGGTGAAGGACCCGCTGGCGCGGCTGTCGCGGCGCTTTCCCGGCGCGCCGATGCTGTTCATGGGCGCCCTGATCGGGGCGTTCCTCATCGGGCGCCCGTTCCCGTTGTTCCGGCAGCTGTTCCGGGACGCGGCCGAGAGCGGCAACCCGCTCTACGGGGCGACGGCGTTCGTGCTGCAGACGCTCGGCAACCTCGTCGTCGTGGCGGTGCTGTTCCTGCTGGTGACCGTCGTCTTCGGAGACCGGCTGCACCGCTGGCTGACGGCCCGGCCGAGCCGCGCGTCGGCGCTGATGGCGGCGGCGTTCATCGCCGCTGGCGTCTTCATGATCCTGTACTGGGACGTGCGCCTCCTGGCCTACCGCGACCTGATCTGGTACCCCATGGCCCCCTGGGTCCACTGAGGCATACGGGACACTCGTCGGCCGGGTGCGCGTGGTGCGCACCCGGCCGACGCGTGTACCGGAGACGGTTCGCGGGCTTCGGGTCAGACCCCGGCCTTCTGCGCCGGCTCGGCTTCGGCCGCGCTCCCGGTCTCGGACACGTCCTCGCCCTCGGCCTCGGCGTCGGCCGCGGTCTCCTCCTGGCCGACCGGCGGGACGTGCCGCATCAGGACGACGAAGAAGGCGCCGACGACGGCGATGAGGACCGCGCTGACCGCGGCCACCGTGTGCAGGCCGCCGGTGAAGGCCACCCGCACGGGCTCCAGCAGCGTCTCGGCGAGCGGTGCGGGCAGCGTGTCGGCGGCGGCCGCGGCACCGGCGACGCTGTCGCGGGCGGCGTCGGCGGCGCTCTCGGGCACACCCGCCGGAAGGGTGCCGGCGATGTCGTCCCGGTAGACGGCCAGGCCCAGGGTGCCCAGGGTCGCCACACCGAAGGCGGCACCGAACTCGTTGCTCATCTGGGACAGGGCCCCGGCCGAACCGGCCTTCTCCGCGGGAACGGTTCCCACGACCATGTTCGTGCCCAGCGCCACGATCGGGGCGCCACAGAAGGAGAAGACGGCGAACCCGGCGATCAGTACGGCCGTGCCGGAACCGGGTTCGAGCTGGGTGAAGGTGAGCAGGACGGCGGTCACGCCCGCGATGCCGACGCCGATGACGTACGCGGGACGGATCTTGCGGGCGATGATCGGGCACACCGCGAAGGAGACGGTCGCCGCGGCCATGCCGGGCAGCATCCCCAGTCCCGTCTCGAACGGGGTCATGCCCTGTGCGGCCTGGAAGTACTGGGTCATGAAGAGCATGACCACACCGCCGATGAGGCTGTACGCGAGCAGGCTGAGCAGCGCGGCGGTGAACCGGCCGTGGGTGAACAGCGTGACGTCGAGGAGCGGGCTGCTCAGACGGCGCTGGCGCTGCACGAACAGCACGCCCACGACGAGGCCCGTGATCAGCACGGTGACGGGCAGGGCCTCGAGACCGTTGCGGGCGATCTCCTTGATGCCGTAGATGACCGGGACCGTGCTGCCCAGGCTCAGCAGGACGCTCGCCGGGTCGAGGCGGTCGGCCCCGGGGTTCTTGAACTCGGGCAGGACGCGCGGGCCGACGATCAGGATGAGCGCCATGACCGGGACGCCGATCAGGAACAGCGAACCCCACCAGAAGTACTCCAGCATCACACCGCCGAGCAGCGGGCCGATGATCGCGCCGATGGTGAAGCAGCTGGCCCACAGGCTGATGGCGACCGTGCGCTGCTTGGCGTCCTGGAACATGGTGGTGATGAGCGCCAGGGTGGACGGCGTCAGGGCGGCGCCGGCGATGCCCAGAAGCACGCGGGCGGTGATGAGCATGCCCGGGCTGGTGGCGAAGGCGGCCATCAGGGAGGCGGCGCCGAACGCGGCCGAGCCGATCAGCAGCAGCTTGCGGCGGCCGATGCGGTCGCCGAGGGTGCCCATGGTGACCAGGAAACCGGCGACCATGAAGCCGTAGATGTCCATGATCCACAGCTGTTGGGTGGAGTCGGCGCCGAGATCCCTGCTCAGGTGCGGCAGCGCCAGGAGGAGTACGAAGACGTCGAGGGCCACGAGGAGGGTGGGCAGGGCGAGGACGCCCAGCCCGATCCATTCCTTCCGCCCGGCTTTGGGAGCCCCGCCTGCAGTCATGTGCCTGTTACTTCCCCTCGTCGTGGGTCGTGCGCGGGTGGGTGTGGTGGTGCCGGTGCGGGAGGCACGGGTGTGCGCCCGCCCCTGCGCGTGCCCGTGCGCATGCCTGCCGTCGGGCCCACCCGCCACCGTCCCCCGGAGCCTGGCGCGCCCGCATCTCCCTGCGTGCCGAATCGCATGCGGAATCCGCGGGTTCCACCGAGCGACTTGGAAGGTGCCCAGGCCGAAGCGGGGGCCGTAACGCCATGGACACAGCAGCCGGAACGCCCGGCTCACTTCATGACCCGCAGGGAGTCAGGACATGACCGTCGAGAACAAGCTCGGCCTCATCACCCGTGTCGGCGCCACCGCGGTCCTCGCGGTCGGGCTGGGCGCCCCGTCGTCCCGAGCACGTCGGCCACGGCCGCGGCCCCGGTCGTCACGGTGACGTCGGCCACGGACCTCGCCGACAGTGCCACGGTCGCCCTCAGAGCCACGGGGCTGACGCCGGGGACCCTCTGTCCCGTGGGCAGTGCGCCTTCGTCGACGGCGGCCAGGCGATCACCTTCTCCTGACGCACGACCACCCTCTGCGGCCCGGTCGGTTCACCACCGTCGCCCCGCTCTGCGTTCCTCTCCGCGCCGCCCATCCCCTCCGGGCCGGGGCGGGGAGGGGCGGAGGGCCGCTTCATCCGCGCGGTTCGGTACCGGGACGACAGCCGCGCCGGCGCCGTGCGGGACGGGGCCTGCCCCGTACGGGGCAGGGCCGGACCGCCTCGGCGGGCAGGGGTGCGGGCGGCACGGGCGTGCCGGGCCCGGCGGGGAGCGGGGGCGTGCCGGGCCCGGCGGGCGGCGCGGGAACAGTGGCCTCCGGGGGCTCCTGGGCGTCCGGCAGGCCGATGTCGAAACTGCGCCAGACCCAGGCCCAGGCCGCGGCCCGCAGGAAGGGTCCGTCGGGGCCGTCGTCGGGACGGGCGACGGGCGGCACGGTCATCCTCCGGCCTTCGCCGGCGGGCCGTCGGTTCCGGTGCGGGACGCCGGAGGACCGTAGCGGACACCGGTCAGCGCCTCCGACAGCTCCCACAGGCGGACCTGCGCCAGGGCGTCGCGCGACGCACGGCTGGAGGCCGCGGGGGCCGGCGTGCCCCGGCTCTCGAACCGTTCACCCGGTCCGAGGTACACACCTCCCGGCAGCAGAGGATCGGTGGCGGCCCGCAGCACCGGCCAGGCCGCCCGCTCGGGCGGCTGCGCCAGCAGCCGCAGCGCGACCCGGCTCACCGGACGCAGCCACCCCGGCGCCTCCCCCTGCCACAGGGCGGTCGCCGACAGGCCCGGATGCGCGGTGACGGAGAGGGTCACGGCACCGCTGCCCGCCAGCCGCCGCTGCAGCTCCCGGGCGAACATCAGGTTCGCCAGCTTCGACCGCCCGTAGGCGGTCAACGAGCGGTGCCCAGTCGTGCTCCGGGCTCCCGCTTCGTCCGTCGCACCCCGGCCGGCCCGGTGGGCGAGGCTGGACACCGTCACCACGCGGGACCCCGGGACCCGGCCCATCAGGTCCAGCAACAGCCCGGTCAGGGCGAAGTGCCCCAGGTGGTTGACGCCGAAGTGGGGCTCGAAGCCGTCCTCGGTGCTCGCACGGGAGGGGAACATCACCCCCGCGTTGTTCACCAGCACGTCGAGCCGTCCGTGCCGGCGCCGTACCTCGTCCGCGGCCCGGCGCACCGAGTCCAGCGAGGCGAGGTCGAGGTGGACGACCTCGGTGCGCCCGCCGATGCGGGCGGCGGCCGTCCGGCCCCGTGCGGTGCTGCGGCAGGCCAGAACGACGTGCGCGCCGCGCTCGGCGAGCACCCGGGCGACCTCCAGTCCCAGGCCGCCGCTGCCGCCGGTGACCAGGGCCGTCCTGCCGTTCTGGCCGGGGACCCCGGCCGGGGACCAGTCCACGTGAGTCCTCCTCGGTGGTGGTGCGCGCCACGGAAGTGTCAGAGCGCGGCTCCGTAGCCGTGACGGACGATGGCGTCCGCCGCGACCGCGTAGTAGGCCGGGTCGGAGGGCGCGTCGGTGGCCAGGCCGCTGACATAGCGGTTGTACATGCAGAAGGCCGCCGCGATCAGCACCGTGTCGTGGAGGTGGCCGTCGGTGGCGCCCTCGGCGCGTGCGGCGCGGACCGCCTCGTCGGAGACGGGACGCGCCTGGGCCTGCACCTCGGCGGCGATCCGCAGCAGGCTCTTCAGCAGTGCGGACACAGGAGCACCCGCCGGGTCGGCGAGGACCGCCCCCACCACATCGGCACCGCCCTCCAACTGGGCGGCGGCGAACGCACTGTGGGAACGGGCGCAGAACGGCGTGCTGTTGAGGTGCGAGACGTAGGCGGCGATCAGCTCGCGCTCTCCGCGGGTCAGCGGCGAGTCGCCGCTGCGCAGCAGCGTCTCCGCGAGCCGGTTCAGGGGGGCACCGGTGTCGGGACGCTGGGCCATCAGGCCGCTGATGCCGGGCAGGTCGTTGTCGATCGCGATGTGCGTCATCGCGGCACCCTTCGCTCGGGCGGGCTCGGTCGGTGCCCATCGTCGGCAGCGGGGTGCGGGGCGGCCAACTCCGAGCGTGCGCACCCGCGCGGGGACGCGGCGTGCGGTCGACAGGTGAGCACGCCGGGAGTTGGCCGGAGCCCCTGCCGCTTCCCACGATGGGCACCGACCGGCCGCCCGCGACAGCGGCGGCCGGCCCTCCCCCGTCCACCGTCCGCCCCGGCCCGCACGACGAGGCCGGCCGGCGGGTCACGTCCCGCGGCCGCGCCGACGCGGTCCGAAGGAGTCCCATGCCCGTGTCCGTGTCCGCGCCCGCGCGTGAGAAGGCCCACCGGCGCTCGGTCGCCGCGACGGTCGTCGGTAATTTCGTCGAGTCCTTCGACTGGCTGGCGTACGGACTGTTCGCGCCGCTGTTCGCCGCCCGGTTCTTCCCCTCCGACAACACCCTGACCTCCGTGCTGGGGGCGTTCGCGGTCCTCGGTGTCGGTGTCCTCATGCGGCCGCTCGGCGGCCTCCTGCTGGGCCGGTTCGCCGACCGGCGCGGCCGGCGGCCGGCGCTGATGCTGGCCGTCTCCCTCATGGCGGGCGGCTCGTTCCTCATCGGGGTCACGCCGACGTACGAGCACATCGGGCTGCTCGCCCCGCTCGTGCTGCTCCTCGCGCGGATGGCCCAGGGCATCTCGCACGGCGGCGAGTGGCCGGCCGCGGCCACCTATCTGATGGAGGTCGCGCCGGAACGGCGCAAGTGCACGTACGGCAGTCTGTTCTCGGTGACCACCTGCGCCGGCGCGTTCACCGCCTCCCTGCTGGGCGGCGGGCTGACCGCCGCGGTCGGCTCCGAGGCCATGGCGGCGTGGGGGTGGCGGGTGCCGTTCCTGGTCGGGGGTGTCCTCGGCCTGGTGCTGCTGGCGCTGCGCACCCGGCTGACCGAGACCGACGTGTTCCGGCGCGAGGTGAGCAGCCGGGCGGGCCGCGGATCGGTGCGCCGGGTCCTGGGCACGTACCGGCACCAGGTGCTGCTCGCCGTCCTGTTCGTGGCCGGCACGGGCACCGTCGGCGGCACCTGGACCGCGGTCGTCCCCGCCCTGGGCGGGCGGCTGGCCGAACCCGGCACGGTGATGTGGGTCGCCGTGACCGCCACCGCGTTCCTCATGGTGGTCAACGTCCCGCTCGGTCTGCTCGCCGACCGGATCGGGGCCGCCCGCTTCCTGGTCGTGGCGAGCGTGGTCTTCGCCGTGGCGGGCTCCTGGTCGTACCTGACGATGCGGGGCACCTTCGCCAGCCTGCTGCTCGCCTACGGTTCCGGCGTGCTCTACCTGACGTGCGCGACCACGGTCCTGCCCAAGCTCCTGACGGAGATCTTCCCCCCGCAGGTGCGTGCCCTGGGCATCGGGCTGCCCAACGCCGTGACCAGTGCCGTGCTCGGCGCGGTGATGCCGGTGTCGGCCGCCTTCGCCGCCGAGCGGGACGCCTCCGGCTGGTTCATCGCCGCGGTGATGGCGGCCGTCCTGCTGTCGCTGCCGGCGGCGGTGCTCTCCCGTCGTCCGCGGGCCGTGCGCCCCGTGCTGGAACAGACCGGGCTGACGCTCACCAAGTGACGGGTCCGGGCCGGGACGTCGGGGACGTCCCGGCCCGGAACCCCGTGCGTGCCGGGGCGCGGCGGCGGGAGAGGATCACAGTTCCGGTTCCCGGTGGAAGTACGTCACCGTCCGTTCGCCCCGGACGCCGAGGGCCCGGTGCAGGGCCTCGGGGTCGAGGAGTTGGGCCGTGTCGACGGCGATGAGGGCCTGTGCGCACTGCCGCCGGCGCAGTTCCGCGAGTGCGGCGGCCATCAGGGAGAGGCCGACGCCGAGTCCGCGCGAGGCGGGGGCGACGGCGGCTTCCAGGATGCGGCCCTGGCCACTCGCCGCCTGCGCCAGGACATGGCCGACGGGGTGCCCGGCGATCTCCATGAGCAGTGCGAAACCCGAGAGCTCGCTCAGCCGCCGGATCCGGGCGCGGAACAGGGCCGGATCGTGCGTCTTGGGGCCCCTGGCGCGGCTGCGCAGGTGCAGGTCGTGCAGCACGTCGGCGTCCTCGGCCGGCACGGCCGGCCGGATGTGCCCGTCCCGGGGCAGGGCCGTCGGCGGCATCCCGCGCGACAGGTCGACGTCGTACTGGGTGATCGTGGCACCGCGTTCGAACCCGGTCTCCTCCAGGACCTGGGGGAGCACGGTGTCGCCGCCGAGGACCCCGCCGACATCGAGGCCGAACGCGGTGCCGCGCGCCAGCGCGAGCGCGTCGGTGCGGTCCAGCAGGTGCAGGATCATGAACCGGGCGGCCGCGGCGCTGCGCGGGCCGGGCCGGACGGTGAGCGCCGCGTCGGCGTCGGTGCCTCCGCCCAGGGCCAGCGAGGCCCATGCCAGCAGTTCGTGGCCGGGCCCGGTCAGGCACCAGCTGTGGTCCTCGTAGTGAGGGTGCGAGATCGTCAGCAGGATGTCCTCGCGGGTGCAGGCGGCCGTGCCCGTGCTGCCCTCCTCGTACGCCCTGACCAGGCGCACCAGTGTGTCCACGGGGACGTCGGCGGAGCGTCTGAGGACGAATTCTCCGGGCAGGGTCATGGAAGTTCGTGCCCCCTTTCCTGGGGGATCGGTCGTGGGTCGGCGGGTCGGCACCCGGGGCGGCCGACCGAGGAAGGGACGGCGCCACGGCCGGGGCGGCGGCAGCGGTCCCGGCCTCGGGGCGGGCAGCGGGGCGGGCAGCGGGCGTTCGCCGGACGTGCCGCGAGCCGCACGGGCACCGTCAGCGTCTGCGGCGGCCGGTGTGGGTGCGGGTGTGGGCCGATCCGCCGGAGGGCCGGAGCCCGGCGGGCGGCCGGCACAGTAACGGACGGGGGCCGGTGTACGGGCACCGCGCGGCGCGGGTCCGGCCCGCGGGGGACGGCCGGAGCCGCGGGGGCCGTTCGCCCGGGCGCCCGGAGTCCGCCGCCGTGCGGCAGGGGGCGCCGAAGCGGCGTCCGTCGCACACCACGCCCCCTCACCGCCCTTCGCTCCGGCCAAGATCCCTCGGCGTAGTCGGATGCTACTTGGCCAAGTGGGGCCGGGTGTTCTTCCAAATTGCTCTCCGCCGTCGTGACGTGCGGAAAGCGGCACCGCCCGCCGGCCGGGCGCCGGTGGAGGGTGCCGTGTCCGTCGCGCCGGGGGAATCCGTCCCCCGGCGAAACGATGTGCTTCGGTGCTTTCACGGGCACCGGGCCGCGGGCCCGTCTACCGCGGTTCACGCCGGACCGGCCCGAGCGCGCCGGGGGCGACGTCCCCGGCGAACACGCCCCGCGGGTCGACGCGGGCACGCACCCGGCCGACGGCCGCCGCGCGCTCCTCGTCGAGGTGCCGCTGCGGACGCTCGTGTCCCTCGACCAGGGACGGCAGGGTGTACCCCGTGTCCCAGGGGGCGAGCGCCTCCCGCACTGTGGCGCAGTGGTCGTGCAGGGCCGAGGCGGTGACCGGTCCGAACGGCGGACCCGACCCCATGTACGCGTAGGCCGCGTCCACCTCCGACAACGCGCCGCCCTCCGGGTGGGCCTCGGCGAACGCCCCGCCGAGCTGGCGCAGCGTGGCCACGGCCAGCGGTGAGCCCGAGCCTTCGCCGACGGCACCCAGGAAGGCCGCGGCGCCGGCGTCGTCCAGTTCGCGCAGCAGCAGGTGGTCGCCGATGAAGGGGACCGGGTCGGCGGGGTCCATGTGGGCGTCCAGCACCCCGGCGGGCCCGGTCTCGGCCCAGGTGTCCAGCAGCGGCTCGGCGATCTCGCGCAGCGGGCCGAGGAGCCCGGCGGCCGTCTCGCGGGCCGCCGCGGTGTCCTCCTCCCGGCGCGCGAGGACGGCACCGTCGACGCAGAGCACCGGCCCGGCGGCGAGCTGCGGCGGGACGCCGGGCACCGGCGGCAGGTTCATGAGGCGCAAGGAGGTGGTCGCCTCGCGCGGAGCGTGCCGGGTCCAGGCCCGCCAGCGGTCCAGCAGCGGGCGGGCGTGGGCGGCGGACCAGTAGCTCGCGCCGGTGACGACCTTCGCGACGGGGAACAGGCCGATCTCCACACCGGTGACGACGCCGAACCCGCCGCCCCCGCCGCGCAGCGCCCAGAACAGCTCGGGTTCGTGGTCGGCGTCGGCGCGCACCGACTCCCCGTCGGCGGTGACCAGTTCGATCGCGCGGACGGTGTTGGCGGCGAGGCCGGTGCTGCGGCCGTAGAAGCTGACGCCGCCGCCCAGCAGGTAGCCGACGACGCCGACGCCCGCGGCCGAGCCGTGGGCGGCGGCGAGCCCGTGCGGGGCCGCGGCCCTGACGACCTCGCCCCAGGTGGTGCCGGCCGGGACGCGGGCGGTGCGGCGGACGGGGTCGATCTCGACGCCGCCGGCCGGCTCGGTGCGGATGAGCAGGGCGCCGTCGGCGGGACGTACGGCGCCGGAGGCGTGCCCGGTGGTGTGCACGCGCACCGGCAGCCCCGCCCGGACCGCGGTGCGCACGGCGGCCCGGACCTGAGCGGCGGTGCGGGCGGTGACGGCGGCCGCCGGGCGGGGCGGGGCGGCGAGGTTGAACGCGGCAGTCGCCCGCTCGTACTCGGGGCTCCCGGGCCGGGCGAGGGCCGTCTCCCGGACGTCGGAGAGGGACATGAACGGGCTCCTTCCGTGGCGGCGGCCGGCGGGCCGTCAGGCGTCCTTGACGGCGGTGAGGAACACGAAGGTGCCCGGGCCGCTCTCCTCGCGGACCGTCAGGCCCGCCTCGGTGAGCCAGCGCCCGAGGTCCTGCGGTTCGAACAGCCGCAGTCCGCCCTCGTGCTGCGGGAAGCGGTGGGCCGCCTGGAAGTAGCGGTAGACGGGGTCCTCGGAGCGGCGGAACGTCATCGCGGTGAAGGTGCCGCCGGGGCGCAGGATCCGGCCCACCTCGGCGATGGCGGCCGGCGCCTCGTCGTAGAAGGCCTGCAGGGCGTTCCAGCACACGACCGCGCCGACGGAGGCGTCGGCGAAGGGCAGGTCGGCGGCGCCGGCCAGCACCGCGGGCACGTCGGGCAGCCGGCCGCGCAGCACGTTGAGCATGGGCAGCGAGCTGTCGACCGCGACGAGGCGGTCGGCACCGACGGCCCCGGCGACGACGGCGGTCCACCGGCCGGCGCCGGCGGCGAGGTCGACGACGGGTCCGTCGACGGGAGCGACCTGTTCGGCGATGTAGCGGTCCTCGTCCGCGGGGGTGACGGTGCCGCCCCAGTTCGCGCCGGCGACGCGCAGGAACGAGGGGCGGGCGACGGCCTCGTAGAACAGCCCCATGCTGGGCACTTGGGAGAGCTTCTCCAGGAAGTCGTCCACCCCCGTTTCCTCGCCGGCCGGGGCGGTCAGGTCGAGGATGCCGCCCGCGACCGGGTAGTCGCAGGCGCAGCCGGTGCAGGTGAAGCGCCCGTCGCCGGGCTCGAGCTCCTTGTGGCACAGGGGGCAGCGCAGGGCGTCGGTGTGCGCGGCGAAGAGCTCGGAGCCGGCCGCGGGGGCGGTCGCGTGGGCCCGGTCGGGGACGGCGGCGGCCGGGGCGTCGGACGGGTCGCCGTGGCACACCGCCCAGTAGGCGCGGGCTCCGGTGCAGCCGAGCACCGTGCGGGTGTCGTTGTCCCAGGCGGTCAGGAGCTGCTGCGGGCTCAGGGCCTTCACCCAGCTCTCGTCGAAGGCGCGTTCGTCCTCGTCGAGGGTCCACGCGGACGGGGAGGGCCACACCCGGCCCAGCCCGGGCCGGCCGGGGTCGAGTTCGCTCAGGGCGCGGTCGAGGCGGGAGAGGTCGGCCGGGTCCGGTTCCCGGCCGGACGCGGCGGCGAGGATCTCGTCCCGGTCGGCCGGGAAGTGCGACAGCAGGTAGAACAGGGCGAGCGTCAGCGGGACGCCGATGCCGTCGGTGCGCAGCAGCCGCAGGTAGCGGTCCAGGTGGGCGCGGACCGCCCGGGTCACCGGCCCGGCCGCGGTGGGATGCTCGGACTCCGCGAGCAGGCCGAGCAGGATCACCAGGTGCCCGCGGCGCTCCCGGCCGGCCCTCTCGAGCGCCGCGACCAGGGCGGGCACGGCGTCGAGTGCCGACGCGGTGGGCTCGCCGTCGTCCCACACCGTCTCCACCAGCAGGCGGTAGTGGTGCGCGGCCCGCTCCGGCGCGGCGTCCACGAAGGCGTCGACCAGGGTGTCGGTGGCGTGGGCGGTGGCAGCGTTCATGGGGCGTCCTTCCTGCTGAGGTGCGGCGTCACCCGGCGTCACCCGGCGCCCTGCGCGACCGGCGCGCTGACCTGCGGCGAAGGGGCCGGTCGTGGGGGATGCTGTCACTGCCGCCCCGGCCGGTGCATCTTCTGGGCTGCCCTCCTTCGGTCCGGTGCCGGGCCGGTGGGCACGGAGCAATCCGCAAGATGCGGGGCCGTCGGACAGCGGCGCACGATACGGCTCGACGCACGTGTTTCGGGACCGATCCCGCCGGGCGAGCCCTGTGACCTCCTTCAGCGAGCCGCGGCCTTCACGCGCGGACCGACTCTCCTCGGAGCGCTTCATGCATCCCTTCCGTATCGACATCCCGCAGGACCAGCTGGACGACCTGGGCCGGCGGCTGGAGGCGACCCGCTGGCCCGACGAGCTGCCCGGCGTGGGCTGGAGCCGCGGAGTGCCGCTCGGTTACCTGAAGGAACTCGCCGAGTACTGGCGCACGTCGTTCGACTGGCGCGCGGCCGAGGCGCGCCTGAACGCGCACCCGCAGTTCGTCACCGAGATCGACGGCGCGCCGGTGCACTTCCTGCACGTCATCTCGCCCGAGCCGGACGCGACGCCGCTGCTGCTCACGCACGGCTGGCCGGGTTCGGTCGCCGAGTTCCTCGACGTGATCGGTCCGCTGTCCGACCCGAGGTCCCACGGCGGCGACCCGGCGCAGGCGTTCCACCTGGTCATCCCGTCGATCCCGGGCTACGGGTTCTCCCGTCCGCTGCCGGAGAAGGGCTGGGACACGGGCCGTATCGCCCGCGCCTGGGCCACGCTGATGGAGCGTCTGGGGTACGACCGGTACCTGGCGCAGGGCGGTGACGCCGGCGCGGTGATCTCCCTGGAGCTCGGGCGGATCGACCCCGAGCACGTCATCGGCGTTCACGTGAACATGCTGATGACCTTCCCCTCGGGCGATCCGGCCGAGCTCGCCGGGCTCGGTCCGGCCGACCAGCTCCGCCTGGGCAAGCTGGCCCGCTTCGACGCGGAGCTGTCGGGCTACATGAAGGTCCAGCAGACCCGCCCGCAGACACTGGCCTACGCGCTGACCGACTCGCCGGTGGGCCAGCTCGCCTGGATCGTGGAGAGGTTCCTGGACTGGACCTCGGCCGAGCAGCGGCCCGAGGAGGCGGTCGACCGCGACCTGCTGCTGACCGTCGTGTCGATCTACTGGCTGACCGCCACGGCCGGTTCGTCGGCCCAGTTCTACTTCGAGGGCGCCGAGGGGGTACGGGCCGCCGCCGCCGGCGCGGTCCCGCCGCCGCTGACGGTGCCGGTGGGCGTCGCCGTCTTCCCCGACGACATCTTCGTGCCCATCCGGAGCCTCGCCGAGCGCGACCTGCCCAACCTCACGCACTGGACCGAATTCGAACACGGTGGGCACTTC
Source organism: Streptomyces sp. MMS24-W38 (assembly GCF_059889265.1). Lineage (NCBI taxonomy): Bacteria > Bacillati > Actinomycetota > Actinomycetes > Kitasatosporales > Streptomycetaceae > Streptomyces > Streptomyces sp. MMS24-W38. The sequence continues at coordinate 105,314 of NZ_JCBCPP010000002.1, forward strand.
GCCGCGATGGAACAGCCGGCCGCCCTGACCGGCGACATCCGCGCCTTCGCCCGCTCCCTCACGTCCGCCACCGCCACCGCCGCCTGAGACGGCACCCGTTCAGACAGAGATGAGGCCGTAGATGACCACCCCGACCGTGATCGACGTCTGGCTGGGCGACCTGACCTTCCCCGGCTACATGGACCGGCTGCACCGGCTGGGCGCCGAGTTCGAGAAGGCCCACCCGGAGTACCGGATCAACATCGAGGGCCGGGACTTCCGCAACCTGTCCCGGGAGATAGCGGAGGCGGCCGACGCGGGCCGTCCGCCGGCGATCGGCGAGTTCTACTTCGCCGTCACCCAGGCCGCGTACGACATGCGCACCCGTGACGGCGCACCGCTGTTCACGTCGGTGCAGCAGGCGATCGCCGGCCGCACCGAGATCCTCGGCGAGCCGGTCGTCGTCGACGACCTGCTGCCGGCCGTGCGCGAGCACTACTCCCGCGACGGCGACCTGGTCTCGATGCCCGCCGTGGTGACGGCGATGCTGATCTACGGCAACCAGGACCTGCTGCGCGCCGCCGGTGTCGAACACCTGCCCACCACCTGGGAGGAGCTGGAGGCGGCCTGCGAGGCGGTCGCGGCGCTCCCGGACGGCCCGAGCCACGCGGTGACCTGGGCCAACCACGGCCTGTTCTTCCAGCAGGCGCTCGCCGTCCAGGGCGGGCACCTGGCCGACCACGACAACGGCCGCTCGGGCCGGGCCTCCCGCCTGGACCTGTCGTCCAAGGAGATGCTCACCTTCGTCGAGTACTGGCAGCGGCTGCACCAGGAGGGCCACTACCTGTACACCGGCAAGATCCCGGACTGGGAGGGCAACCTCAAGGCCTTCGCCGACCAGGACGTGGCACTGCGCATCACCTCGTCCAACGACCTCAACTACATGGCCCAGGCGGCCGAGCACGCCGGGTTCGGCATGACGGTCGGCCGCTTCCCCGGCCGGGCGGGCGAGCCGTACGGCGGGAACATCATCGCCGGTACCTCGCTGTGGCTGACCGCCGGTCTCGACGAGGTGACGCAGGACGGCGCGCTGGCGTTCATGCAGTTCCTGAACAACCCGCGCAACGCGGCCGACCGCCACATCGCGAGCAGCTTCGTGCCGGTGACCCGCTCCTCCTACCGGCTGCTGGAGGACGAGGGCTGGTTCGAGGCGAACCCCTTCCACCGGCTGGCCAGCGCCCAGCTCGGCAGCTACACCGAGGGTGAGGGCGTGCCGCCGTGCCGGGGCGCGCTGTTCGGCGACTTCGCCGGCGCGCAGGACGTGATGACCCGCGCAATGGGCGACGTCCTGCTGCAGGGCGCGGACCCGGCGTCCCGGTTCGCCGAGGCGACCGCGGAGGCCCAGGAGCTGCTCGACGCCTATGAGCGCGACCGCGCCGACAACGGCGTGCGCAGCCCCGAGAGCCTGCGGGTGGAGTACTTCACCGGCGCCGAGGCCTACACGGGCGCGCAGCTGGAGAACGCGGTGCGCGGCAGCAACGGCTGACGCCGGACACGCTTGAAGGGGCGCCCCGGGTGGGGGCGCCCCTTCCGTGTGCCGTCAGGCCACCAGGGTGCGGGCGGGCTCGCGGTAGTAGTCGAATTCGACGGCCTGGCCGTCGAGGGCCAGGCGCAGTTCGGCCAGGCAGGTCCGTAGCGAGGCGAGTACCGCGGGCACCTGGACGGTGTCCGCGAGGTGGGTCAGGGTGCGGTAGCTCTCGATGAGGTGGAGCTCCTGCTCAGCGGTGAGGGATGAGGACGCGTTCGTCATGGAGTCGTGCCGCCTTCCATTGTGATCGGGGCAGGCTGCCGGCGGGGGCGAGCTCCACCACGGGTCGGATGCCGATCTCGCGCTTGAACTCCTCCGCGATACGGCCGCACAGCGCGTCGGCGGCCCGGCCGGCGAGTTCGCCCGCGTCGACCCTGACGTGGACGGTGTCGAGCCCGCGTACGGTGCGGAGGGACGACTGGAACTCGTTGACCTCGTCGAAGGAGCGGACGACGTCCTCGATCATCACCGGGGTGACGGACACTCCGCGGATCTTGCGCATGTCGTCGACGCGCCGCAGGATGCCGCCGTCGTAGAAGTCCCAGGTGCGGCCGCAGCCGCACTCGGTGTGCGGGCGCCTGACGACGATGTCCTCGGTCCAGTGGCGGAAGAGCTGGACGCCCTCGCGGGAGAGTCCCGTGGTGACGCGGACGCCCTCCTCGCCGTAGCCGACGGGCTGCTTCGTCTCGGGGTGGAGCACCTCGTCGTAGCAGGACTGTTCGTTGATGTGGCAGGCGTTGCGCCGCGAGGGGCACTCGAACATGAAGACGCCGCCGAACTCGGTGGTGCCGGCCGCGTTGAAGACGCGGGCGCCGAAGGCCTCCTCGATGGTGCGGGTGGTGAAGTCGGAGCGCGGCTCGGCCCCGGCGAGGATGATCCGTACGTTCGCCTCGCGGGCGAGGTCGACGCCCATCTCGCGGGCCGTCTCGATCAGCCGCATGGCGTAGCTGGGGGTCAGGCCGAGGACCTCGATGCGCTGCTCCACCAGCAGACGGACACGGGTGCGGGAGTCCAGGCCGCCGGAGGGGAAGACGGTGCAGCCCATGCGCTCCAGCGCGTAGTGCATCCCCCAGAAGCCGGCGAGCAGGCCGTAGCCGAAGCACACCATGCCCTTGTGGTGCGGGCGCACCCCGTTGGCGTGCAGCGCGGTGCAGAAGGTGTCCACGCACCACACCCAGTCCCGCTCGGTGTCGAAGGTGCGCACCGGCGGGTTGCCGCTGGTGCCGCTCGTCTGGTGGTGGCGCACGCCCAGCGAAGGGTCGAGCGAGGGCCAGGTGCCGTACGGCGGTGCCTGCTCCTCGGCGGCGAGCAGGTCCGCCTTGTACAGCAGCGGCATCCGGGCGGTGTAGTCGGCGAGCGAGGTGATGCCCTCGGGTATGCGGGCGTTCCAGAACGGTGAGGAACGCCGGGCGTGGTCGAGGGCGCGGCTGAGGCGCTGCCACCGCCAGGACTCCAGCCGTTCGCGCGGCATGGTCTCCGCTGTGCTGTTCCAGTAGTCCACGTGTGTCTCCGATGTACGCCCGGCAACTGGTGGCACCGGGAATCCTGGCGCTCGCCGGCCCGGCGGCGCATCTTTGCGCGTGCGGTCCGCGGCTGGCGGCCTCAGGCGGCGGGGACGGGGATCGCCCAGGTGGCGAAGTCCCGCACGACGCGCAGGTAGTTGGTCATGACGTCCATACCGTGGTCGGTGCGGAAGCTCTCGGGGTGGAACTGGACCGACTCCACGGGCAGGGTGCGGTGACGCAGCCCCATCACGTAGCCGTCGTCCGCCGACCGGGCGGTGACCTCCAGACAGTCGGGAACGGTTTCCTCGGGCACGATGAGCGAGTGGTAGCGGGTCGCCTCGAACCGGTCGGGCAGGTCGGTGAACAGACCGCGTCCGTCGTGGTGGATCCGGCTGGTCTTGCCGTGCATGAGGTGCTCGGCGGGCACCACGCTCGCGCCGTAGGCGCGGCCGATGGCCTGGTGCCCCAGGCACACCCCGAGCAGCGGCAGGCGCCCTGCGAAGGCCCGTACGAGCTCCACGTGCCCCGAATCGTCCGGGTGCCCGGGCCCGGGGCCGAGGAGGATGCCGTTGAGCCCCATGGTGGGCACGTCGGCCGGGGAGAGCGCGTTGGAGCGCACCATGAGGGGGACGGCACCCGCCGACATCAGGTACTGGCGCAGGATGTCGACGAAGCTGTCGAACGCGTCGACCACCAGGATCCGCGGGGCGAAGGCGGGCCGGAGGGGGAACATCCGGGTCACAGCAATTCCTTTCCGGTGACCGCCCAGTGGGCGGCGCTCATCTTGGCCAGCGTCTCGCGCCATTCGGCGCGGGGGTCGGAGTCGGCGACGATGCCCGCCGAGGCGCGGGTGCGGTACACGCCGTCGCGGTGGAACAGGGTGCGGATGCACAGGGCGAGGTTGGTGTAGCCGCCGACGTCGAGGACGCCGAGGGCGCCCGCGTACAGGCCGCGGCGGCTGCGCTCGACGGACTCGATGATCTCCATGGCCCGGATCCGGGGGGTGCCGGTCATGGTGCCGGCCGGGAACAGGGCGGCGATCGTGTCGAAGGCGTCCTTGTCGTCCTCGGCCCGGCCCAGCACGGTGGACACCAGGTGCAGTACGTGCGAGTAGCGCTCGACGGCGAGCCGGTCGGGGACCTGGAGGGTGTCGGCGCGGCAGATCCGGCCGATGTCGTTGCGGCACAGGTCGACGAGCATGGTGTGCTCGGCGATCTCCTTGGGGTCCGAGGACAGCCGCCGGGCGCCGGCCTCGTCGTCCCCGGTGCGCGGCAGGGTGCCGGCGATGGGACGCATGGTGACGGTGCCGTCCTCGATCCGCACGAACAGTTCGGGGCTCGCGCCGATGACGCACTGTCCCGCCAGGCTCGCGAGGTACATGTAGGGCGAGGCGTTGCGCCGGCGCAGCCGCTGGTAGACGTCGGCCGGGCGGGCCGGGGAGCGCATGGTCAACTCGTGCCCGATCTGCACCTGGTAGATGTCGCCGACCGCGATGTGCTTCAGGCAGCGTTCGACGTCGGCGGCGAACCGGCCGGGCTCGCTGTCGTCGGTGACGACGGCTTCGGGGAAGGTGTCGGCGGCGGGCTCGGGATGGGTGTCCCGGGCCCGGGTGAGCAGGTCCAGGACGCCGTCCTGGTCGAGGGGGTCCCAGTGCGCCGACTCGTGCAGCAGCAGTTCGGCCTCACCGCCCTCGAGGTCGGCGACGACGCAGCCCTGGTGCAGGACGAGGTGGACGTCGGGCAGCTCGGGGCGCTCCTCGATGAGGTGGGGGAGGTCCTCGATGTAGCGGACGGCGTCGTAGCCGAAGTAGGCGAGGAAGCCGAAGCGGAAACGGGTGGCCGAGCCCTCGGCGTCGAACATCCGCTGGGCGGTGCGCAGCAGCGCCCACAGGTCCTCGAAGGAGCGCAGCCGCACGGTGGCGTGCCCCGCGCCGCCGCCCTCCTGCGCCCCGTCGTGCGCGAGCAGCGGCCGGGCGCGTTCCAGCAGCAGCCGGACGAGGCCGGGGCGGCCCGTGACGCGCACCGTCCCGTCGGTGACGGACAGCGACAGGAGGGTGCCGAAGCCGGCGAACTGGTAGCGGCGGTCGCGCAGCGGGCCGGCGGCGGACTCCAGGAGGTACACCTGGTCGGGCCCGAAGCGTTCGGCGAGGGCACGGTAGGCGGGGAGCATCGCCGGCTGGGGCATGGCCCGCGCGTGTGTCGTCACGCGGACCGGGGCGGGTGCCGCCGGGTGCGGATCGGTCATGGCAGGTCCTTACGGTTCACGTGGTGATCGCGTAGCGGTGCGCGACCTGTCGGGCGGTGCGCGCCGCGCCGTCGGGCCCGGAGCGGCGGTCCAGGACCCGGGCCGCCTTCCAGCTGACGAACGAACCGGTGTGGGTCACGGGGTCGATGTCGGTGTCGACCACGACGGTGCTGTGCGCGCCGGTGCGTTCGCGCAGCCGGGCGGTGACGGCCGCGGCGACCCGGTCGGGCCGTGCGGTGCCGGGGAGGAGGTCCATGCGGACGGTGACCCGGTCGCCGCCGTCCGGCGCGCTGTCGACGACGACCTGGTAGCCCAGGCAGCCGCGGACGTCGGTGAGCACCGCCGCCTCCAGTTCGGCCGGCCACAGCAGGCCGTCGCCGAGCGGGATGCGGTCGCCGGCGCGTCCGACGACCTCGACGACCGGGCCGGGCAGGGCGGAGCCGGGCGGGGCGGGGGTGAGCCGGACCAGGTCCCCGGTGCGGTAGCGGATCAGCGGTTTGATGCCGTCGACCAGCATGGTCAGCACCAGTTCGCCGGTGCCGTACGGGCTGAGCGGGGCGCCGGTGTCCGGGTCGACCAGTTCGGCCAGGTAGTTGGGCGAGGACAGGTGCAGGACTCCGCTGTCGGCGCCGGAGGCGATGCACAGGGCCTCCTGGGAGCCGTACAGGGCGGGCCGTACGACGGCCTGCGGCCAGACGGTGGAGACGTTCGCCGCGAACTGCGGGGTGCAGATCTCGCCGAGGACGAGGAACAGCTTCACCGGCAGCGCGGCCGGGTCGTAGCCGTGGTGCAGGGCGGCCTTGGCCAGGCTCAGGCACAGCGCGGGCGCGCACACGATGACCTCGACGCCGAGTTCCTCGATGAGGCGCAGCGCCTTCTTGAAGCCGACGCGCGGCGACTCGGGCCAGATCTTGACGTGGCAGAGGTCGAGGGTGGCGGCCACGTCGGTGAACACGTCGCCGAACGCGTACAGTTCGGACGGCCCCATGAGGCCGACGACGGGTTTGCGGTCGCCGAAGCGGGTGCGCAGCAGGTGGCGCCAGGACTGCTCCACGGCGGTGTTGGAGGCGGCGATGTCGCGGGCGTCGCGCGGGCAGGGGGTGGCGGCCCCGGTGGTGCCGTTGGTCTCGTAGTAGATCCGCGCGTCGGAGAGCGGCCCGGACAGGACGTCGTACATCTCGCGGCGCAGATCGTCCTTGGTGGTGAAGGGCAGCGCCCCGAGCGTGGCGGGGGTGACGGCCTCGATGTCCAAGCCGGCCAGGTGGCGGCGGTAGAACGGGGAGCGTGCGGTGACGTGCCGCAGTACGGCGGTCAGCCGCTCGGCGTGCCAGTCGGCCAGCGCCCGCTCGGTGAGGGTGCCGTCGTGGAAGGAGTCGCTGATCCGGCGGTGGGCGGCGAGGAAGGCGTCGGTGCCGTCGGCGGTCATGGCCGGGCCTGCGCGGAGAGGGCGGGCTCGGGGGCCGGCTCGGGGGCGTCCTCGAACTCGGCGGCGTTCAGGGCGAGTCCCACGCGTTCGTTGGCCTCGCCGGTGTGGATCGGTCCGTCCTGCCCGGTGAGCCTGCGGTGCTCGGCCAGCAGTTCCATCATGTCGATCATCCGGTCCACGAGCCGGGAGACGTTGGTCAGTCCCTCGTCGTCCTTCAGCGCGTCACCGCGGTGCAGGGCGTGCACGGTGGCCGGGAATCCGCTGCCCACCACGATCATCCGGTTGAGCAGGGCGTTGACGGTGAGCTGCGCCCACACCTCGCCGCCGCTGTAGCGGCGGGCGACGGAGACGACTCCGGCGACCTTGTTGGTCAGCGGCCGGTCGAAGCGCAGATGGCCGACCCCGGCCCGCTCGATGAAGGTCTGCATGAGGCTGGCGGTGCCGAAGCCGTGGACCGGCGCGGCGAAGACGATGCCGTCCGCCTCGATCATCCTGGCCACCACGTCGGCGACGTCGTCCTCCACCGCGCAGGGGACCGTACGGGTGTTGCAGTCGCCGCACGGGCCGCAGCGGTCCATGCGGACGGAGCGCAGATCGACCGTCTCGAACTCGACCCCTCGCCGCGCCGCGACCCCGGCGGCGTACCGCAGGACGTCGGCGGTGTTGCCGTCACGCTCCGATCCGTTGATCGCCAGGATCCTGAGTGGTGCTGTCACGAGATGACTCCTTCGCATGCGAGGATTCGGCGGTTCCGGCGCAGTCGGCGGTGGGCCGTCGGAGAGCAGGGCGCGGATGGCGGAGGGCTCGGCTTCGCCAAGTCGTCTTAGGGGCCTGCCGACTTACCTGAATCGTCACGTCCGTGGGCGTGAGGGCGCATCTCTCTAAATGCTGTGCGAAAATCCCGGCCCCGCGGGCGCGCGGGAGGGGCGGCGGCGCAGATCAGGCGCCGAGCACGAGGGGATACGTGTCGAGTCCGCGGACGACCCACCGGTCGCGGTAGACGGGAGAGGCGGCGGCCGTCAGGCGCGGGAAGCGGCGCAGCAGCCGGGGCAGGGCGATCCGGGCCTCCAGGCGGGCGAGGGGGGCGCCGAGGCAGTAGTGGGGGCCCGCGCCGAAGCTCAGGGGCCCCGGGACGCCGCCGCGTGCGGGGTCGAAGCGGTCCGGCGCGGTGAAGCGGCGCGGGTCGCGGTTGGCGGCGGCCAGGATCAGGGTGAGCCGGGTGCCGCGCGGGACGGCGGTGCCGAGCAACTCGGTGTCCTTCGCGGCCCAGCGGCTGGTGACGTGGACGGGCGGCTCGTAGCGCAGGATCTCCTCGACGTAGGCGTCGGCGAAGTCCGCATCGTCGCGCAGCCGATGCGCGTACGGGGCGTGCTCCAGGGCGATCATCAGGCCGTGGCCGATGAGGAAGCTGGTGGTCTCGAAGCCGGCGGTGAGCAGCACCATGAGGTTGCCCATCAGCTCTTCGTGACTGAGCCGCTCGGGGTCGTCGTCGTGGGTCGAGGCGAGCAGGGTGAGGAGGTCGTCGGCGGGCCTGTGGCGGCGCTCCTCGACGAGCCGGCCGAAGTAGCCGGCGAGGGCGTCCATCGCGGCGTCGGCCCGGTTCAGGGCCGTGGGGTCGGAGAGGCCGTCGGTGGACACGGCGATGGTGGAGGCCATCTCGCGGAACCAGACCTGGTCCTCCTCGGGGAAGCCGAGCAGGGCGCCGATGACGGCGATGGGCAGCCGGGAGGCGAACTCGGCGATGACGTCGACAGGGCTGCCGCCGGCGCCGAGGCGGGCCATGCGGTCCAGCAGGCGATCGGCCATGTCCTCGACGACGGAGGCGAGTTCACGCACCCGGGGCGGGGTGAAGGCGAAGGCGGCCAGGGACCTCAGACGGGTGTGGTCGGGCCCGTTGCTGTAGAGCATCGAGCTGGTGAAGGCGCGCAGGGAGGAGTGGGAGCGCCAGGCCGGACCGGCGGCGTCGTAGGCCGTACGGTCCTGGACGTGCAGGTTGTTGTCGCGCAGGGCGCGGGCGCACTCGTCGTACCCGGTGACGACCAGCCGGCCGGGGCCGCGCCGGGCGAGGTCGCCGTGGGCGCGGATCGCCTCGTACAGCGGGTAGGGGTCCTGCCGCCCCCGCACGGTGCCCAGGGCGGCGAACGCCTCCGTCAGGGACAACAGGGGGGCGGGCTCGGCCATCCGGGGTCTCCTCTGCGGCGGGCCGCTCGGTGCGGCCGGGCAGGCCGGTCACGTGGTGCGGGCGGGTCGGTCACGCGGCGCGGGCGGGTCGGCCCGTGGCACGGTCGGCGGCGGTCACGTGGTGCGGTCGACGGCGGTCAGTTCGATGATCGCCGAGGGGCCGGCGGGGTGGACCGCGGCCACCTTCAGACCGGCGTCGGCGGCGAGCGCGGTGAACTCGGGCACGCCGCGCTCCCGGGCCCCGTAGACGCACAGCATCCGCAGGTCCATGCCGGTGTGCGGGGCGTCCCCTCGATGGCCGACCGACTCGATGACGAAGACGGAGCCGGTGCGGCCGGCGGCCTCGGCGCAGCGGCGCAGGATCGCGGTCGCCGCGGTGTCGTCCCAGTCGTGCAGGATCAGCGAGAGCACGTAGCCGTCCGCTCCGGCGGGCAGCGGGTCGAAGAAGCTGCCGGTGACGGCGTCGGCGCGGTCGTCCAGGCCCGAGGCGGCGAAGGACCGTTCGGCGTCGAGCGCGGCCTCCTTCAGGTCCACGACCGTGCCGCGCAGACCGGGGTGGGCTTCGAGCAGGGCGGTCAGCAGGGAGCCGTCGCCGCCGCCCACGTCGACGACGTGGCCGAGGCGGCCCCAGTCGTAGCCGGTGACGATGTCCGGGGCGCGGACGGCCACGTCGGCGCCCAGCAGGGAGTTGAAGGCGGTGGCCCGCTCGGGGTCGGCGGTCAGGTCGTCCCAGTAGGAGCGTCCGTAGCGCACCGGGAAGGCGGCCTCGCCCGTGGTGACGCTGTGCAGCAGCTCCACGAAGGAGAGCTCGCCGCGCCCGCCGGTGTGGATGTCGAACCAGGCGCGCAGACCGGCCGGGTGGTCCTCGCACAGGGGCCGCCCCAGGGCGGTGAGGGCGTACCGGCCGTCCTCGTCACGCTCGAACACCCCCCGCACGGCCAGGTAGCGCAACAGCCGCTCCAGGGCGCCGGGGTGGGCACCGACGGCCTCGGCCAGGGCCGGTGCCGTCCGGGTGCCGGCGGCCATGTGGTCGGCGATCCGCAGGGTCGCGGCCACGCGCACGGCCATCGGCGTGCCCAGGTTCGCCATCCGCCACAGCGCGGCGGCACTGCCGTCCTCGTCACCCAACACAACGATGTCCTCCTTCACCGCGGGCACAGCGGGGCCCGCGGTGCCATCCTCGCGGAGCGGTGGGCCCGGCCCATCTCCTGGATTGCGCTCCTGGGACGCCGGGTCGTACGGGGGTATGTGCGTCTCGGCCATCTCCTGACCGGTGGCGGTCATGTGCGGTCGGAGCCGCTCGGTGAAGGTGTCGTCGACTTCGGGGCGGCCCCTCGAAGGACTTCCGGCTGACCAGCGTGGAGAACGAGCTGACGCGCGCTCAGGCAGCGGAGCACAGAGCGTGGTCGATGAGGTGGCGCAGTGCGTCTTCCCGACGGTCCGCGGTCCGCGGGTCCGCCGGGCGGCTGTGCACAGAGACGGTGATGGCGCGTCGGCCGTCCGTGGTGGTCGCCGCATGGACGGCATATCCGAAGCCGCTTCCTCCGTGTCCCAGGTAACCGCCACCGCAGGACAGGGGGGTGAAGAACAGGCCCGGGCCGTCCTCGGTGCCCGCGGGGTGGCCGCCGTCCTGCGGCACCGGGACCGTGGTCCGCATGGCGGCGAGCCCGGCGGGCTTCAGCAGCCGTCCGCCGACCAGGGCGGTGAAGAAGCGGTTGAGGTCACGGGCCGTGCCGGTCGTCGAGCCGTCGGCCCCGCTGTCGAAGGGGCGGCAGGGGAGGGTGGTGTCGACCAACGGTCCGTCCGCGGTGAACTGCTGGTGGTTGGACGTGTGCGGACGCGGCAGGAACGGCCGGGTGCCGGGGGTGTCGGTCCGTTCCAGGCCGAGCGGGGCGGGATGCGGCTGTGGACCTGCCGTTCCCAGGTACGGCCCGTGATCTTTTCGATGATCATTCCGGCGAGTACGTAGTTCGTGTCGGAGTACTCCCGGCGGGTGCCTGCCGGAAAGGCGGGCTCATGGCGCATGGCCAGGCCGACCAGCTCTTCGGGTGTGCAGGCACGCCACCGTTTGGCGAAGCAGGTCTGTGCACGGGACTCGGGAAGACGTCGGGGACGTAGTCGGGAAGGCCGCTGGTGTGCTGCAGCAGGTCGCGGACGGTGATGGCCCGTCCGTCGTTTCCGGCTCCTGACACGGCCCCGGGCAGCAGTTGCTCCACCGTCTGGTCGAGGGAGAGCCGCTTCCGGGAGCGGGCCGTGTCCTTCGCGGCCCGCACGGACGCGCGGCCGGAGAACGCGCTGCGCGGCTGCCCACCACCTCCGTCACCAGGTGAGTTGCACGGAGCAACTTGGAAGATGCCGCCGCTTTCCAAGGTCACTAACTTCATATGTGGGCGCTACACGAAGCCCTCAACAACCCCCACGGTTTTAAACGGAGTTGAACTGTGACTGCCATGAAGAAGCTCAGCCTCATCACCCGTCTCGGCGCCACTGCCGCCATCGCCACCGGCCTGGCTCTCGCCGTCCAGCCTTCGGCCATGGCTGCGCCCACGGTCTCGGTCTCGCCGGCCTCCGGCCTCTCCGACGGCCAGACGGTCGCCGTCTCGGCCAGCGGCCTCACCCCGAACACGGTCTTCCACATCGGCCAGTGCGCGCAGGTGGAGCCGCAGAAGTTCGGGTGCAACAAGTCCACCTCTGTGGACGTCACCACGAACGCCCAGGGCCAGATCAACACCTCCCTGACTGTCCGCAGTTCCTTCGAGGCAGTCGTGAGCGCCGACGGTCCGGTCTGGGGCACCGTGGACGCCAGGACCACGCAGACCCAGGTGGTCGTGCTCAGCGACACCGGTGAGGGCGGTGGTCAGGCAATCACCTTCAACTGATCGCAGGTTCCCCCCACACACCACCAGCGGCGGAACCCCGGAATGCCAAGAGGCCGGGGCTCCGCCGCTGTGCGTGTTTGCGCATGCGCTGATCGCCCGACGCGGCGAGTGCGTCCAGCGGCTCGGGACGCGGCTGTGCCAGGGCCGACGCGCGCGTAGGGGTCGATGTCGATCGTCTGGTCGTCCAGGGCGACGCGCGGTTCCGCGAGGGCACTACACGGAGCGGACGGCACCGCGGGCACCGGGCACTCCTGGGCCGGTGCCGGCAGGGCGTGCCGGCTCTCGCAGTCGGCGTTCCTGGTCAGGCGTGAGCCGCGAGCTGTCCTTCGCCAGGGAGCCGCGCCGCCTTCCGCTTCGTTCGGGGCGGACTGCCCGCCGGGGCGATTCCGACCTGGGGACGCATGCCGGTCTCACGCGCGGAGTCCTCGGCAATACGCTCGCGCGGCCTTTTCGCGGCCTCACCCGTGAGGCCGTTCGTCAGCCGGACACGCTGGGCTTCACGTGCGACAACACCGCCTACCGACCGGTGATGGACGCGATGAAGCCGCCGGCGAAGTACGCCGATGTCGCCGGCAGGATCCGCTTCCACGACCCCGCCGACGAGGCGCCGATGAAGGACGTCGTGCGCAAGGACCGGCGCGAGGCCGTCGTCGACGACAAGGACAAGGTCGAGCGCATCCCATACGGGTGGTGTGTCCTGGTCGCGCTGCGGGACGCGATCCGCCGCCGCGAGATCCGCATCGGGGGCGGGCTGCGCCGGCGTGTCCCGGAAGGCGACCTGCCCGGCGACTTCGAGGCCACCCGCGTCGTGCGCCACGGGGCGATCCGACAGCCGGCGCAAGGGCGAGCCGTGGATCACCGTGCCCGATCCGGAGAAGCCGGACGAGCCGACCGGTCCGCAGGCACTCAAGGACGAGGTCGTACGCCGCTGGGGCGTCCTCGGCCTCCTGGACGTGTTCGAGGACGCCGGCTTCGACACCGGCTTCACCGACGAGTTCACCTCGGTCGCCGCGTACCGGCGCATCGACCGTGACGGTCTCCGGCGCCGTCCGCTCCTCAGGGCACCGCGTGCGTCCCGGTCGGCCGGGGACCGGACAAGCAGCGTGGCCTCCCGCGGTTGATCACGCGAGAGACCATGGTTTCCCCCTGTTCGAGGTCAGGCGCGGTTCACCCTTCGCTGTCCTCGGAGAGGGTGTGTGCGACGAGCGCGTAGGCGTGGCCGTGCCCCAGGCCGTACTCGGTCTTGAGCCAGGAGACCAGCTCCATGTGCTTGGTCAGCGGTGAGGAGCGGATCAGGTCCTTCCACTCGGCGACCGGGCGGCCGTACTTCTCCTCGATCGCGGGGAAGTAGCTGGCGGGGTCCTTCATTGTTCTGGCCATGATGCTGAATCCCGTCCGTTCGTATTTGGTGATCTTGGATTGTGGATGGAGCGGCTACCGCTGCGCCGGGGGCGCCATGGTCATCAGCCGGGCGACAACCACGGTGAGCCAGAGAAGTCCGAGCCCGGCTCCGGCGGTGAACGCCAGGACGTTGGCGGCCGAGGCGGCGAACCCCACGAGGACTCCCACCGGCACGATGCGGGAGGCCACCGCCCACCCGCGTCGGTTCTGGGCGGCGAAGTGGCGGGCCAGTACGAGGAACGCGGCGCACAGTGCCAGGTAGCCCACCATGCCGCTGAGCATGTGGACGGTGCCGTGCGCGCTCACGGAGGCGACGTGGTCCTCGGGGGTGCCGGCGGGGAACCCGGCAGCCGGGTCGGCGGTGAAGGCGCCGGCGAGCAGGAACGAGGCACCGAACACGCCGATCAATCGCGGTGCCCAGGTGCCGCCGGGTGTATCGCGCAGCGCCTGGCGCATCCCGACCCCGCCGGCGATGACCAGGACGCCCGTGAGCATGAAGGCGGTGACCTGGATCCATCCGAGGTCGCCGAGGCTGAGCTGGCTGAGGGCATTACGGGTGAATTCGAAGCCGTCCCGGGTGAGGCCCTGTATCAGGCCCGCGCCCAGGAACAGCGGGCCCGCCACGGTGGCGACGGCCAGCAGGGTCCGCGTTGTCGACCGGGCCGGGGCGGGCACGGTGGTGGGAGCACTGATCGCCTGGGTCATGTGATGTCTTCCTCGACGGAGAGGGTCAATTCCGGAACTAGACGGTGTGGTACCGCTTGGACTGGACGGTACAGTACCGAAGTGGGAACTGGACTGTCCAGTACTTGAATCAGGAGGTGGCATGGAAGCGAACGAGCTCGGCCGGTCAGCACTCAAGCGTCAGGCGATCATGGAGGCCGCGACCAGCGCGTTCATGAGCAAGGGCTACTCCGGTACCAGCATGGACGACATCGCGAAGCTGGCCGCGGTGTCCAAACAGACCGTCTACAAGCACTTCTCCGACAAGGAGAAGCTGTTCGCCGAGATCGTCCTGGCCACCACCGACCGGATCGACGGCATGGTCGACCTGGTGGCCCACATCCCGGCCGACGCCGACACCCTGGAAGACAACCTGATCCATCTCGCCCGCCAGTTCCTGGCCGCACTCACACAGCCCCAGGTCCTCCAGCTGCGGCGCCTGGTCATCGCGAACGCGGACGCCTTCCCCGCACTGGGCGCCAACTGGTACGAGCAGGGCTTCGAACGGGTCCTGGCCACCCTGGCGGCCACCTTCCAGCGCCTTGCCGACCACGGACTGCTCCGGTGCGACGAACCGGCCCTGGCCGCCAACCACTTCTCCGGCCTGCTGCTGTGGACCCCCGTGAACAAGGCCATGTTCCACGGCAGCCCCCAGCACACCGAGGCCGAGCTCGACCACTACGCCGTCGCCGGCGTCCGTACCTTCCTCGCCGCCTACCGTCGACCACCGCGGACACACCGCACCCGAAGCACCCTCGAGGGAGCCATATGACCTGGTCCGAGCGCACCGTCGTGCGCGACGGCGACGCGTCTCCTGCCGCGACCGGGGGCGCAGGGGGACACCCGTCGTCCTGCTGCACAAGCCGGCCGGGCACGGGGGCGAGTGGGACACGATCGCCCGGAACCCGAACCTCCGGCACCGTGTCGTCGCGGTCCTCGAACCTCGGCTGCGGCCCGGCCGGAGGGCCGGGTCTGTCGAACGAGCCGTGTGCCAAGGCGGTTGGGGTTACTGACGGGCTGCGGAGAGCCGGCCGTCGAAGGTGATGCCGAAGGCGTTCGGGGCGTCACCCGGTGCAGGGTGGCGGTCGGCCGAACTGCGCACGATGGAAGATGCGTACGCGGTCGCGCCTTGGAAGGCTGGGCCGGACGCCCACCCCCACAGAAAATCAGGGAGACTCAGTGGCGCAGTCCGCGACCACCGACACGTTTGCGGCCGCCCTCGCCGAGGGCCCGTGCTTACCGGGCTTCGGCGAACCCATGCTCACGCGCGTCTTTACCGCCCCGCGGGAGCTGGTGTTCAGGGCATTCATCGAGCCCGAGCAGTTCGTCAGGTTCTGGGCCCCCGCCGGCTCGGCGATTCCCCTGTCCAGCGTGACCATCGAGCCCTGGGCCGGAGGGCGGCTGAAGTACAACACGGTGACGGACACGGGAGTCACCCATCCCGTGCTGTGCACCTTCCTTGCCGTGGAGGAGCCGGAGACGCTCAGCTACGCGGATCACGTCTCGGGAGTCGACGTGAGCGTGGTCCTCAGCGATCTCGGTGACGGAAGAACCCTGGCCTCGCTGTTCCACCGGGTGAGCCGGGCCGTCCCACGGCTGTAGGACAGCGCTCACCGGCAGGTGACACCCCGTCGGAAACCGCACACGAGGAGATGCGTCATAGCGGCCACCGCACCGAAGCTGGGGCGGCCGAACGAACAGGAGGTAGCCGCTATGACGGCACTCGGAACCGGGCCCGCTCCAGCGACCCGCGACAAGAAACGCATCGCCAACCTCGACGGGGTCCGCGGGCTCTGCGCGATGGTGGTTGTCATCACCCACGTCGCATTCAGCACCGGAGTGGTCCTCGGCTCCGAATCCGGACCGCCGCAGAAGGGGATCTGGTCCGTACTGGCGGTGGGTCTGGAGGTGGGCCTGGGACCCTTCTTCATCCTCTCCGGCCTGCTGCTCTACAAACCTTTCGCCCGCATGACCCTCCTCGGCACCCCGCGGCCGACTCTGGGGAAGTTCTTCCTGCGGCGCGGACTGCGCCTCATGCCGAGCTACTGGCTGTTGACGGCCTTCTGTCTGCTCTTCCTCAACTTCAGCAGCATCGACTCGGTCTGGTACGTGCTGCGCCCGATCGTGCTCATGCAGAACTACGACTACATGTGGTACGCGGGTATGGATCCGTCGTGGACCATCCCGACCGAGGCCCAGCTCTACCTCGTTCTGCCGCTGCTCGCGCTGTTGATGCACCGGCTGGCCGGCCGGGTCACCGATCCGCGGCGCAAGGTACGCCGGATGATGATCCCGCTCGGCGTCATGGTGGTGGCCGGCTGGGCCTTCGCCGGGTACATGCACATGGAGCACCTGGGACCCTGGCCGCCCGAGTACTGGTGGCCGTTCAGCCGTCTCGGCCTGTTCGCCGTCGGCATGGGGATGGCGATCCTGTCGGTGCGCGCCGAGAGCGAGCCGAACGCGGTGCCCGCGCTCTACCGTGCGGCCACGAAGCGGCCCCACCTGTTCTGGGTCGGCGCTCTGGCCGCCTACCTCGTGGTTTGCGCGGCGCCTCTGGGTAACCCGGGCACCTGGGATTACGGAACCCCGCAGTTCGCCATGATCCAGCACGTCGCCTTCGTCGCCTTCGCGTTCCTGCTCATGGTCCCGCTGGTCGCGCCGAAGGCCAGCTCCCCGCTGATGGACACCGTGCTGAGCAACCGCCCGACACGATTCCTCGGACGCATCTCCTACGGCATCTACCTCTGGCACTTCGTGGTGATGTACCTGTACTGGCAGAGTGGCAGCATCTTCGGCGCTCCCCCGCAGATCGCCAACGCCCTGATCGACAAGGCCGGCTTCTGGGAGTTGCTGGGCGTGGTCGTGGTCGGCACGATCGCCATCGCGACCTTGAGCTACTACTTCTTCGAGCGTCCCCTGATGCGTCTGGGCGAGCGCTGGATCAGCCGCAGGAAGCAGGCCGTCGCGCCCGCGGGCCGTACGGCCGGGACACCGCTGCCCGAGAAGCAGTCGGCGTCGGTCTGACCCGGCCGCGGGCCGGGTGGCCCGCAGCCCGGTCAGCCCCTGGTCCGGAACACTGGTTCGTCTCGATCCGTGTTCCGGACCAGGGGCTTTTCGCCTGTCCGAACGAGGCCGCCACGACGCTTGCGGACCTCCTGCGGAGCGCGGCCCACGCCCGGCTCCTGGCCCGGCCGCCACCGGGAACCGGTGGCGGCCGGGCCCCGGAACGACCAGCCGGTCGCGGTAGGCCGCGGCACCGGCGGAGACGTGGCGGGGAAGCGGCGCGGCAGCATGGGCAACGCGATCCCGGCCTCCGGACGGGCGAGTGGCGCGCCCAGGCAGAAGTGCCTGTTGCACCGGGGTGGGTGGGACCACAAGACGCGGCCCCCGGCCCGTCCGCGGAACTTCCGCGGACGGGCCGGGGGCCACCGGGGGCCACCCGGGTCCAGGTCACTGACCGGCGGCGAACGCCTTGCGCAGCTCCTCGGCGAACGGGGCACTGTGCGTCAGGAATCCCTGGTGGTCTCCGGGGAAGTCCACGACCTCCGCTCCGACGCTCTCGGCGAGGGCGAGACTCGCCTGCTGGACGGGCTGTCCCTTGGACGCCTCGCCTGCCGCGCAGACGATACGGGTCGAGGCAGACTTCAGCGCCGCGGCGTCCGGAGTGAAGCGGCTGAACGGCAGCATGACATTGCCGACGAAGAACTCGGCGTTCGCCGCCATCCGGCCCATCATCTCCATCATCTCCGGGCTCGGCGCACCCATCTCCGGCGGGGCCGGCGGCGGGGCGTCCTCCCCCTCCACACCGGCGATGAACTTCTGCATCGCCGGACCGACACCGTCGGCCCGGTAGGTGTCGTAGACGTCCTGGAAGTGCTCGCGCCAGCGGTCGCTGTCCGGCAGCAGCTCCATCACCGGCGGTTCGTGCACCACCAGGGCCTTCACCTGCTCGGGGTGGCGGGCGACGAGGTCGAGACCGACCAGGGCGCCTCCGCTGCTGCCGAAGACGTAGGCGGGCTCGTCCGTCACTGCCGCCAGCAGCCGGTGGGCGTCGTCGCTGTGCGCCTCGATCCGCTGCTCCTGCGGCGTCCCGTCAAGGCTGCTGCGTGAGTTGCCCCGCGGGTCGTAGGACACGACGGTGTAGTTCTCGGCGAGCGTACCGGTCAGCCCCGCGTAGATCGCGGCGTCGGTCGGCCCGCCGCAGATGAGCAGCAGCACGGGGCCCTGGCCGGTGACCTCGTAATGCAGCTTCGCGCCTGGTACTTCCAGGTTCTTCACGTTCGTCGAATGCATCAACTCGTCCTCTCGGTCTCGGCTGTCTCGGTTGTCCGGAGCCGTTACTGGAAGCGTCAGGCCGGGGGCTCTGCGCGCGATATCGCTGATGAAGCGGCGTTTCCCTGCGGGGGACACCCTTGACGGGCGCCCGATCCTGGAGACACACTAAACCATCTGGTTAATCAAGCACTAGGTAGAATACGGATGTCAAGCGACGAACTCAGCACCACCTTCTCAGCGTTGGCCGATCCGACCCGGCGAGCCATCCTCGCGCGCCTGGCCGTCGGGGAGGCGACCGTGAATGAGCTGGCCGAGCCCTTCTCCATCAGCCTTCAGGCGGTCTCCAGGCACCTGAAGGTGCTCGAGCGAGCCGGTTTGATCTCCCGGGGCCGCGACGCCCAGTGGAGGCCCTGTCGACTCGAGGTGTCACCGCTGGGCGACGCGGCGGAGTGGATCGAGCGTCAGACGCAGGTCTGGCAGTCGAGGTTCGACCGTCTTGACCAGCACCTGCAGGAAATCCAACGACAGCAAAGAGAGGCACAGACATGAGCGTTCCGAGCACGACCGACTCCGATCTCGGCGAGGTCACCCTCACCCGTGTGTTCGACGCGCCCCGGGAGCGGGTCTTCAGGGCGTTCGTCGAGCCCGGCCAGCTCTCCCGCTTCTGGAGCCCCGCCGGCACGTCCCTGCCCGTCGAGAAGATCACGGTCGATGCCCGTCCCGGCGGGGCCTTCGAGACGGTCATGGTGGCCGACGAGGACGGCACCGAGTACCCGATGAGTGCCACCTACCTCGAGGTGGTCGAGCCGGAGAAGCTCAGTTTCACAGTGGGCGCGACGGGCCTGACCTCGACGCTGACCTTCACCGACGTCGACGGCAAGACGGAGCTGACCGTCCACCAGACCAACGTTCCCGCGATGTTCCGCACCCCCGAGGCGGTGGCCGGCCTGCACAGCAGCTTCGACCAGTTGGTCGGACACCTGGCGCAGACCGCCTGAGGGCGAGACGCCCGCGGCACTCGGCCGCGCCGGACGACGCCGGAGGGCGGCACCACGTCCGGCTTCATTCCGCGCCCGTGTCTGCCGCGGGCGACGAGCAGATCCCGGTGGTTCAACGACCCCGCCCCCCGCATCCGCACCAGGACCTCGCGGGGGTCGGGCAGGGGCGTCTCTCGTTCGTCCTGCCGAAGGACGTCCGCCCTCCGACGAGCCGGCCGGGTGGTAGTACCTCACACCGCCTCCCGGTGGCCGGGGAGAGCCTCCGGCGAGTGCGGCCGTACCAGCGGGGCGGCGTCGCCGAGCACGGACCTCAGGTGGGCGGGGTCGAAGTTGACCGCGCTGCACCAGCGGCCGTCGGTGAACTTGAACCAGACGGAGCTGACGATCTCGCCGACCGGGTTCTCCCCCTCGACGACCTCGTCGCCGAGGGCCCAGCCCTCGGCGGTGTGGGCGGTGGTGCCGTCGGGCAGCAGCAGGTCGACGACCGGGCTGTCCAGCGAGGGCCCGCTGCGGACGTTGGCGTCGCGCCAGATCGGGCCGGGGGTGCTGGGGGCCGGGCGGTAGGAGGTGGCGGTCATGGACGTGCCTTTCGGTGGGGTGGGCGGGGTGGGTGGTGGCGGGCCGTGGGGCTCCGAGGAGCGGAGGCGGGCCGTCCCGAGGCCGTAGGGCCCCGGTGAGTGGGAGGGCGGGACGGTGGCAGGCGGCGGCCGGAGCCGTGCCGGTGCCGCCGACCGCCGCGCGGACGCTGACGAGTGGAACAGGCCGGGGGCGGACCGCGGCCGAAACGGTGCCGGGCCACCGCCGGACCCCGGCAAGCGGAAGCGGACCGGTGTCAGGCCGCCGCCGGGACGCTCCTCGTGCCGTCGGCCGCCGCCGCGCGGATGCCGGCCAGCCACAGCACCTGGCGGACCATCTCGTCCAGGCGCGCCTCGTCCGGCGCCTGCTGCCGGTGTGCGGCCGCTGGCGGTGCGGGCGCCCGGGTGACGGCCACGCCCAGCGGGGCGGGCCAGCCGCGCAGCGCGTGGGCGATCGTGCGCAGGGTGGTGAGGGTGGTGGCGGCGCCCTGGGCTCCCGCGCCGACGGCGACGGTGCCGATGGCGCGCCCGTCGAGGTAGGGCTGCGGCCCGTCGATCTCGTTGACCACGTCGAGGGCGTTCTTCAGCAGCCCGGAGACGCTGGCGTGGTAGGTCGGGGAGACGAGCACCACGCCGTCGGCGCGGCGCAGTTCGGCGAGGAACCCGGCGACGCCCGCGTGGCAGCCCGCCAGACCGGGCCGGTAGGCGGGGAAGTCCAGTTCCGCTCCGGTGAAGACCCGGGCGGTGGCGCCCGCGGCCGTGACGCGCCGGGCGCACCATTGGGCCACCTGGTCCGAGGTCGAGCCGGCCCGCAGGGAGCCGCTGAGCAGCACGATGTGGGGTGTGCGCACGGTATCGGGACCCTTCGGTGGAGTGAGGGAGGGCGCCGGGTCGGCGGACACGGGGGCCGGCCTCCACGCAGCGATGTCGAGCGCGTCCTGGTCCTTCCGGCCGGCCTCCCGCATACGGGTGTTGCGCCGGCGCTCGCCGTCCTGGTCGGCGCCCTGGTCGAGGGCGCCCTGACGGCGCGAGGACAGGACGACGGCGGCGGTGCGGTCCATGCGTTCGCGGGCGTAGGCGGCGAGCGCGGTGGGCACGTGGGCGCAGGCGCCGAGGCGGTCGGCGAGCACGGCGGCGTCCTCGAGCGCCATGTTGGCGCCCTGGCCGAGGGCCGGGACCATGGGGTGGGCGGCGTCGCCGAGCAGGGCGACCCGGTGGTCGGTCCAGCACGAGGCCGGATCGCGGTCGTGGATGTCGGTGACGACGACGTCACCGGGGTCGGCGGCGCGCACCAGGTCGACCACGGGTGGGTACCAGCCCTCCATCGCGGCGAGCAGGGCGCGCCGGGCCTCCTCGGGCCCCTTGGCGGGCCACTCCCCCTCGGGTGCGGTGATCTTGGCGGTCCAGTACAGGGTGTCGTCGCCGACGGGGGCGATGAACAACTGGATGCCGCGGCCGTTGACGACGTGGCCGCGCTGCCCCAGCACGGAGCCGCGGGTGCGTCCGCGCACCGAGGTGTAGCCGCGGTAGACGGGGGGCCCGTCGCCGAGCATGCGGCGCCGCACCGCGGAGTGGATGCCGTCGGCACCGATCAGTACCTGGCAGGCGGCGGCGTTGCCGTCGGAGAGGCGGACGGTGACGTGGTCGTCGTGGCCGGTGTAGTCCTCGACGGCGGTGGCCATCCGCAGGGCGGCGCCCGCGGTGACGGCCTCGTCGAGCAGGGCCCGGTGCAGCGCCGACCGCAGGACGGGGATCTGCGGGGCGCCCGCCGACCGGACGGCGGCCCCGACGGGCTCCTCGGCGAGCACCGTCCCCCGGGAGTCCATCAGGACGCGCACCTCGTCGGGGGCGGTGACGTGCCCGGTGGCGCGGACGCGGGCACCGAGGCCGGTGCCGAGCGCGTCGGCGGCGCGCAGGCCGTTGGGCTGGAGCATCAGCCCGGAGCCGCCCTCCCGGACACCGGCGGCCTGCTCGATCACCGTGACGTCGAAGCCGCGTGCGGCGAGGCCCGCGGCGGCGGCGAGGCCGCCGATACCGCCCCCCGCGATGAATACGGTCTGGCGTCGTCTCATGGCGTTGGAGTCTCCGATCCGGCCGCGCGGGCCGAGGGGGCGGCGGGGCGGGCGGGCGACGCGCCCAGCAGGCGGCCGTCGTAGTCACCGAAGGAACCCGTGGCCGCGTCCCACACGGTGCGGCCGGCGCGCAGGGTCCGCTCGACGCGGCCGGTGAAGGTCCATCCCTCGTACGCCGACCAGCCGCACTTGCTCTCCACCTCGGACGCGGACAGCATCCAGGGCACGTCGGGTGCGAAGAACACCAGGTCGGCGTCGGCGCCCGCCTCCAGGCGTCCCTTGCCGGGCAGCCGGAACAGCTCCGCCGGGCGGGCGGACAGGTGCCGGGCCAGGCGTGCGGCGGCCACGTCCGGGTCCTCTCCGGGCCAGCGCCTGCGCATGCCCGTCCACACGGCGACCGCCAGTTCCTGGACGCCGGGCAGCCCGGGCGGCGACTGGGCGACGCCCCGGGTCTTCTCCGCGACCGTGTGCGGGGCGTGGTCGCTGCCCAGCGTCTCCGCCTGGCCCTCGCGCAGCGCCCGCCACAGCCGGTCCTGGTCACGCGTGCCGCGGATGGACGGCGACAGCCGGGTACGGGCGCCCAGACGGCGGGTGTCCCTGTCGGTGAACGAAAGGTGGTGCCCGGTGACCTCGAAGGTGACGGGAAGCCCCGCCGCCCGCGCCGCGCACACCAGGTCGGCCTCCTCGGCGCTGGACAGGTGCAGGACGTGAGCACGCGTGCCGTGACGGCGCACCAGTTCGAGGACCTTGGCGACGGCGACGATGCCGCCGCTGCGCGGGCGGCGCGCCTCGTACTCCAGATAGCTGCCGGGCTCGCCCCACCAGGCGTCCAGCAGCGAGAACAGCCCGTCGTCCTCGGCGTGCAGGACCAGCTGGACGCCGCCCTCGGCGGCCGCGGCGAACGCCTTCTCCAGTTGGCCGGCGTCGCGCACCACGGTGGGCGCCGTGTGGTGCCCGGTCATGAAGATCTTCACGCTGGTGGCGATCTGCGGCTCCAGCTCGGCCGGCAGTTCAGGGTGGGCCGGGTCGAGCCCGAGGTGGAACCGGTAGTCGACCAGGGAGTGGCCGTCGACGAGGGCCGCCTTGGCGAGCACCGCCTCGGGGAGCAGGGTGGGCGGCACCGTGTTCGGCATGTCCATCACGGTCGTGACACCGCCGCGGACGGCAGCCCTGCTGCCGTGTTCCCAGTCCTCCTTGTGGATGAGGCCGGGGGTACGGAAGTGGACGTGGGAGTCGATGAGTCCGGGCAGGACGTAGTGCTCGCCCGCGTCGAGGCGGGTGACCGCGGCGGGCCCGGGATCGGTGTCCGTGACGGCGGTGATCCGTCCGCCGGAGATGGACACGTGGCCGGGCCGCACGCCCTGCGGGGTGACCAGCCTGCGGCCGCTGACGACGAGTTCGGGGGCGCGGGTCAGCCGGTCCACGACACCGCCACCAGCTCCCGGCACAGGTCGTTGGTCGGTCCCATGAGGGAGACGCCGCGCGCGTCCGCGAGCAGACGGCCGATCCGCGCCCCGTCCCGGTATCCGGCCGAGCCGAGCATGCGGGCGACGTCGAGGCAGATCTCCTCCGCCGCCTCGGTCGCGTACAGCTTGCTGTGCAGGGTGGTCAGGCCCGGGTCGGCGGAGGTGCGCGCCCCGGCCCGCTCCACCACGGCGCGGGCCGCCTCCAGGCGGGTGGCCAGGCCCACCAGCCGATGCCGTACGGCGGGCAGGTCCATGAGCCCGCGGTCGCGGGCGTGCGCGACGGCCAGGTCGAAGGCGGCCTGCGCGGTGCCGACGGCCACCGCTCCAAGGCTGGCCCCGCTCTCGCGGACCGAGGCGATGACGGTGGCGGCCTGCCCCTGCGGGCCGAGCCGGTCGGTGTCCGCGACGACGGCCCCGTCGAGGGTGATCAGACCGGTCGCGGAGCCCCGCATGCCGGCCAGGTCCAGGCCGAGGTCGGGGACCAGCCCGGGATTGTCGGCACCGACGAGGAAGAAGGTCTGCCCCGCTGCCCCGTAACCGCCCGCCGGTGCGCCGGAGGGCCGGGCGGTGCGGACCAGGACCAGATAGAGGTCGGCGACGCCGGCGCCGGTGGTGAAGGCCTTGGTGCCGTTGAGCACCCAGGTGCCGTCCGCGCGGCGCTCCGCCGCCGTGGACAGGTTCTGCTTGGCCGCGCCCGCCCCGCTCTCGCTCCACGCGGAGGCGGCCAGCCAGGTCCCGTCGGCCAGTGACGGCAGCCAGCGGGCCTTTTGCCGCGCGGTGCCCCAGTCGGCGATCCGGGCGCTGACGGCGAAGTGCTGGAACGCGATGATCGCCATCGACGGGTTGACGGCGGCGATCTGTTCGACCAGCGCGTTCACCGCGGCGGCGTCCCGGCCCGCACCGCCGTGCGCGGTGGGGACGGCGGTGGCGAGCAGGCCGCTGGCGCGCAGGGCCGCCAGCGCCTCACGGTCCACCTCGCCGGCCGTGTCGGCCTGATCGGCGCCCTCGCGCAGCAGCGCGCGCAACGCGGGCGTCAGCCGCGGTCTCATACGGCTCCCGACAACGCCAGGCATTGGGCGACCTCCTCGAATTGAAGGTGACTGAGGGGCGCCAGGGCGAAGGAGCCCTGGAAGGTGACGTGCTTGCGGGCGACGGAGGACCACAGCAGGGCTCCGCCGCCGTCGGTGCCGTCAGTGCCGTCGGGCAGGGAGACCACCGAGGTGACAGCCATCCGGCCGCCCGGGGTGGTGATGTCCAGGCGCCCGTCGCCGGCGTCCGTCTCGCGTGTGATCCGCCAGGGCACGGTGCCGGGGATGCGCGCGGCCGTGCTCAGGCACACCGCCCCGGTCAGGGCGAGGGTGGGATGCCAGCCGGGCACGGTCAGGGCACGCACCGCGATGCCGCCATCCTCTCCCGGCAGCACGGCCGCGATCTTGGGGAAGGCGCCGCCGGGCGGCCAGTCGAGCCACCCGGCCGCGGCGGCACGCAGCGACTCCAGGCGCCGGAGCAGATCACCGCCAGCGGCGAACAGGGCGGCCTCGTCGGCCACCTGGAGCGAGCGCGCGTCGACGAAGGCGTAGGTGTTCGCGCTCGCCGCCATCGAGACCTCCACGCGCTGCCCGTCGGCCTCCAGCACCGTCGAGGTCCGCCCGGTGGGCAGCAGTTCGGCGAAGGGCACCGGGCGCGGCTGGACGAAGGTGACGGTGAAACCGACCTCGTCGCGTTCGACCCGGTCGACCTCACAGACCACGCTGTCGCCGGTGTTGTGTACCCGTACCCGTACCCGGGTCCCGGGCACGAGCCTCGGCAGCATGCCCGAGCGGGCGGCGGCGACCACCGCCGCGAGTGCCGAGTGGCCGCAGGAGCCGCGCACGTCGAACCGGTCGGGTCCGCCGGGCAGGGCCTGGACGAACCGGTAGTCGAGGTCGAACATCGGGTGCGCGGACGGTTCCACCAGGGCGATCTTCAGTACGTGGGCGCCGCCCGCGGAGGTCAGGTAGCGGCGGGCCTCGGTCAGATGGCCCAGCAGTGCCGTGTCCTCGCGCGGCAGCCGGGCGGCGTCCAGCACGAACGTCGGGCAGGGGCTGCCGCCGGCGTGGGCGAGGTGGCCGATCATGCCGCCACCGCCACGGGGGCGGGCGGGGCGGCGAGACTGCCCGCGCCCTGGAACTGCTCCCGCCACACCTCGTGCACGAGCACTGCCCACAGCGTCAACGCCGTGGTGTCGCCCGGACGGTATGCCTGCGCGTCGAACAGGGCGTCGACGGCGCCGCCCTCGAGCCGCCCGTCGGCGGCCAGGCGCGCGGGCCGCAGCAGGTCCCGCGCGAACTCCCACAGGGGCGTGCCGGGGGTGAGCATCGTGCTGACCGGCAGGGTGAAAGGCTGCTTGGGCCGGGTGAGCACACTGTCGGGCAGCAGCCCCCGGGCGGCTGCGTACAGGGTGCGCTTGACCTGCCCGCCGTCGATGCGCAGGGCATCGGGCAGCGCCCGGCCCAGAGCCACCAGGGACCGCTGGCAGAACGGAAGCCGCGCCTCGACGGAACCGGCCATGCTCAGGTGGTCGACGCGGCGCAGGTGGTAGGCGGGCAGGCGGTGGCCCAGTTCGAAGCGGGTGATGCGCTCCAGGACGCTGCCGGGCCCATGGAGCAGATCCTGATGGGCTGTCTCGGGCATCGGGGAGACGTGCCGCAGGTGGTCGCGGTAGGCGTCGGTGTAGAGCCCGGCGCGCGTGGCGGCCGGGGCCGCGGAGAGCGCGTCGAGGTAGGCGGTGGCCCAGTCTCCGCCGGCCGCGGCCGTCCGGGCCGCGGCGTGCATCCGCGCGTAGCCGCCGAACACCTCGTCGGCCGCGTCCCCGGTCAGCGCGACGGTGAACCCGGCCTGCCGTACGGCCTGGAACAGGGCGTACGTGCTCAGGGCGATCGGGTCGGCGTTGGGCTGGCCGAGGTGGCGGACGGTCTCCTCGAGCAGGGCGGGGAAGCCGGCCGGGTCGATCTCGACCTGGTGGTGGTCGGTGCCGACGTGCTCGGCAACGGCACGGGCGAAGTGCCGCTCGTCGAACGGCCAGTCACCCCGGTAGGCGATGTTGAAGGAGTGCACGGGGCCGTGCTCGGCGGCCAGCGCGGTGACCAGGCTGGAGTCCAGTCCTCCCGAGGTGATCAGGGCGACGGGCACGTCGGCGACGAGCAGCCGGCCGACCTCCTCGCGCAGCAGGTCGCGCACCAGTTCGGCGGCCCTGTCCGGCTCGGGCAGTTCGGCGGCGGCCGCCACGCGGCACCGGCGGCGAGGGGTGCCGCCCAGGTCGCACACGAGCGTGGTGCCCGGCGGCATTACCTCGATGTCCTCGAACATGGTCTGCTCGCCGAAGGGCGTACGGGTGGCCAGGTAGGCGTCCAGAGCGGTGTCCCGCATCCGGGCGCCGACCGCGCCGAAGCCCAGCAGGGCGGGAATCTCGGAGGCGAAGTGCAGGGAGCGGGCCGCCTCGTCCCACCGGTAGTAGAGCGGCTTCATCCCGATGCCGTCGGTGGCCAGCAGCAGCCGGGGCACCTCGCCGCGCCGGTCGACCAGTGCGATGGCGTACATGCCGTCGAGGTGTTCGGTGAAGTCCTCCCCGTACTCCAGGTACAGGGCCGGGACGACACCGCCGTCGCAGCGGTCGGCGAAGACGTGGCCGCGCGCCCGCAGCCGGCGGCGCAGTTCGTCGTGGTTGTAGATCTCCCCGTTGAACACGGCCTGGACGGGGCCCCCGAGCCCGTACGGCTGCCGTCCGCCGTCCAGGTCGACGACGGCGAGCCGGTCGTAGCCCAGGCCCCATCCGGGGGCCCGGGTCATGCCGGTGGCGTCCGGGCCGCCGTGACGCTGGAGGGCGGCGACGGTGCACATCTCGTGCGGTGTGGCCACCGCGTTGAAGTAGCCGTGGATCCGGCACATGTCTGCCTGTCTTTCCGTGCGGAGACGACGGTCAGCGGAGCCTCGTCGACAGATAGCGCTCCCCGCTGTCGGGGAAGACGGTGACGACCGTGGCGCCCGCCCAGCGGGGGTGCGCGGCGACGCTCCGCGAGGCCCACGCGGCGGCACCGGAGGACACCCCGACGGGCAGGCCGGTGGCGCGCACCACCTCGCGCACGGTGGCGGCCGCGGCCTCGTCAGGTACGGCGACGACCTCGTCGACGAGGGTGAGGTCGGTGATGTCGGAGACGTAGCCGGCGCCGATGCCGGGAATGCCGTGCGGGCCGCCCTCGCCGCCCGACAGCACGGCGGAGCGGGCCGGTTCGACGGCGACGACGTGCACGCCGGTGTGTTCCTTGAGGTAGCGGGCGGTTCCGGTGAGAGTGCCGCCGGTGCCCACCCCGCACACCAGGACGTCGACTCGGCCGCCGGTGGCCTCCCAGATCTCCGGGCCGGTGGTGTCGTAGTGGGCGCGGACGTTGGCCGGGTTGCGGTCCTGGCGCGGCAGCCACGAGCCGGGGAGGGAGCGCTGGAGCTCCTCGGCGTGCGCCCAGGCGGCCGCCAGCCCGTCCTCGTGCGGGACCAGGACCACCTCGGCGCCCAGTTCGCGCAGGATCAGGCGGCGCTCCTCGGTGGCGTTGTCGGGCATGACGATGACGCAGCGGTGTCCGCGCCGGGCGCACAGGGCGGCCAGTGAGATGCCGGTGCTGCCGGAGGAGCACTCGACGACGGTGCCGCCGGTGGCGGGCAGCAGGCCCGACTCCTCGGCGGCGCGCATCATGGCGAGCGCGGCACGGTCCTTGACGCTGGCGAGCGGGTTGAGCATCTCCAGTTTGGCGAGCAGGGTCACGCCGTCGGCGAGGCCCGGCAGGCCGACCCGCAGCAGCGGTGTGCCGCCCACCAGGTCCTCCAGGGACCGGGCGACGGGGGCGGCCCGGCTGGGCCGCAGGTTCATGTCTGTCATCACTGTTCCCCAAGCGGTGGGATACGGCGGCCGGTTCAGGCGGCGAAGGGCCCGCCGGCGGCCGCCAGGTGGTGGGCCGCGGCCTGCTGCAGGTGGGTGATGTCGCTGGAGACGGTGGCGAAGGTGAAGCCCTCGGTGAGCCGTTTGGCGGCGCTCTCGCCGTCCAGGACGTGGATGCCGCAGGCGATACCGGCCCGGGCGGCGGCACCGGTGACGCGGACCAGCGCGTCCTCCAGCGCCCCGGCGGCGGCGGGGTCGCCGAACCAGCGGGCGCCGAGCGCCGCGGAGAGGTCCGCGGGGCCGACGTAGACGGCGTCGAGTCCCTCGGTGGCGCAGATGGCGTCCAGGTTCTCCAGTGCGGCGGCCGTCTCGATCATGACGATGCAGGCGACCTGGTCGTCGATCTCGGCGGGCACGCCGCCCAGGCGCAGCTCCGCCCGTACGGGCCCGGCCAGACTGCGGGTCCCTGCCGGGTGGTGGCGACAGGCACGTACGGCGGTGAGCGCCTGCCCGGGTGTCTCGATCATGGGCACGACCACGCCGCGGGCGCCGGTGTCGAGGGCGGCGCCGATGGCCACCGGGTCCGGTGAGGGTACCCGGATGATCCCGGCGCTGCGGCCGCGAGCGTCGACGGCGAGCATCGCGGACTGCCAGCCCGGCTGGTGCATGACGCCGTGCTGGCCGTCGACGCCGAGGTAGTCGTAGCCCAAGCCGGCGATGCGCTCGGTGGCGGCCGGGTCGCTCAGGGCGATCCAGTAGCCGACGAGCCGTTCGCGGTCGCGCAGGCGCCGGGCGAAGGAAGCCGGCTGCTGGGCGCGGGGACGGCTCATTCGCCCTCCTCGATGGAGTAGCTCCGCTTCCCGTCCAGACCGGCCGGCACGTCGCCGGTGATGGAGACCCGGTGCAGCACGCGCCGGTGGCGGTCGTAGTCGTTGACGGCGTAGTGCTGGGTGGCGCGGTTGTCGAAGATAAGGACATCCCCGGGACGCCAGGTCCAGCGCGCGGTGTTCTCCGGGCGCCGTACGTAGGACTGCAGCACGTCGAGGAGGGGGCGCGACTCGCGCGGTGACAGGCCGACCAGCCACTGGGCGAAGCCGCCGAGGAAGAGGACGGGCTCGCCGGACTCGGGATGGACCCGGACCACGGGGTGGGCGGTCTCGAACCGGCGTGCCAGGAAGGCCTCGCGGACCTTCTCACCGCGCTCGGTCCCCAGGCGCGGCTGCTCGGCGTGGTTGGTGTGCACGGCCCACAAACGGTCGGCGATCTCCCGCAGCTCGGCGGGCAGGTCCTTGTATCCCGCGGCCGCGTTGGCCACGAGGGTGTCGCCCCCGTACGGCGGGAGCACCACGCTGCGCAGCGTGGTCCCCAGGGACGGGGTGGTGGTGAAGCTGACGTCGGTGTGCCAGTGGTCGGCGCGCTGGTCCTCGCCGTCCACCGGGATCACCTGGGCCGAGGCGTCGACGGTCCGCATCATGGGGTGCTTCTGCGTCAGCGGCCCGAACCGGCCAGCGAAGGCCAGCTGCTGCGCGTCGGTGATCTCCTGGTCGCGGAAGAAGAGCACCTTGTGTTCCAGGAAAGCCCCGTGGATCTGGCCGAAGACCGCGTCCGGCAATTCCGCGGAGAGATCGACTCCCGTCACCTCCGCGCCGATACGGCCGCCGATTCTGCGTATGTCAAAAAGGGACACCAGTTATCCTTCCGAACTCGTCAGAAGTCCGCGTCTCCCGGGAGGGATCTCAACGGTCCGCCGCCGCCGGGAAAAAGGGGCGCGAACCGGCCACGGGAGCGATACCGGCAGCACGAAGCAGGGTCGGCCGGACTGGACGGCACCGAGCAAAGCACGGGCCACTCGCATCCGGCCACGTGTTCCCGCGTAAGTGTGACGACTTGGCCAACTCGCCCGGCGGCCCCGACCCGATCTGTTCAAGTCGTCGGCGCCCCGGCTTTCCCCCTTGCCGCCCGCGCGGCCGGCGTGGTGGGCTCATCGCGCCCCGACTCACCTTGCGCCTTTGCCGAATTCCCCGGAGCAGGCGGACCACCCGCGCGAAAGGGCCCCCATGAGACTCGGCGAGCTGCACCCCAACATCCGGCTGCGCATCGGCGTCGGATTCGTCCAGCGTCTGCTGGCCGTCATGCTGATGCCGCTGCTGGTGATCCGCCTCTCGGAGCTGTACGGGCCCGCCGCGGCCGGTGCGCTGACGCTGGCGGTCGCCGGGGCGGGGATCGCCGCGAACTTCCTCGGC
Organism: Streptomyces sp. MMS24-W38; assembly: GCF_059889265.1. NCBI lineage: Bacteria > Bacillati > Actinomycetota > Actinomycetes > Kitasatosporales > Streptomycetaceae > Streptomyces > Streptomyces sp. MMS24-W38. The sequence continues at coordinate 135,778 of NZ_JCBCPP010000002.1, forward strand.
GGCCATCTCGCCGACGTGTACGGGCGGCGCCCGGTGCTGGTGGCCGGTGAACTCGGTGCGACCCTGACCTTCGCCCTGCTGGCCCTGGCCAACTCGCCCTGGTGGTCCTCCGGAGGGGCCACGTTCGCGCTGTTCCTGCTCAACACCTGCTGCGCGCAGCTGGCCACGCCCGCCGCCGAGGCGATGATGGTCGACGTCTCCACGCCCGAGAACCGGCCGCTCGTCTACACGATCAACTACTGGTCGGTGAACCTCGCCTTCACCGTGGGCGCGCTCATCGGCGGCTTCTTCTACGAGGCCCACTTCGCCCGGCTGCTGACCGGTGCGGCCGTGCTGAGCGCGCTGACCACGGCCGTGATCGGACGCTGGCTCAGCGAGACCGCGCCGCAGACCGGCAAGGACGCCGCCCGTGGTGTCGGCGCCATGGCGCGCGGCTACCTGGCCGTCGCCCGGGACACGGTCTTCCGGCGGGTGCTGATCGCGGCCGCGCTGATCTCCGCCGTCGAGATGCAGATCGGCTACTACATCGCCGTCCGTCTCGCCGACGAGTTCCCCACCCAGGTCCTCGCCCGGATCGGCTCGTGGGCGCCCGCCGTGGACGGCACGGCGATCCTCGGCATTCTGCGGGCGGTCAACGCCGCCCTGGTGGTGGTGCTGGTGCTGTTCGCCAAGGGCCTGCTGACCCGGCTGAGCGACCGGGCGCGGCTGTACGCCGGCATCACCGTCTTCACCGTCGGCTACATGGTCTGGGCGGTCAGCAACACCGGATGGGTGCTCATCGCCGCGGCCGTGCTGCTCACCGTGGGCGAGATCGCCGCGGTCCCGGTGCGCCAAGCGCTGCTGGCCGACCTCGTCGATCCCGCAGCCCGCACCAAGTACATGGCCGCCTACGTCCTCAATGCCCGGGTCGGCCTGCTCGTGGCCTCCCTGTGCGTCACCCTCGGCGCCTTCGTCCCGGCCCTGGCCATGAGCCTGCTGTACGGGACGGCCGGCCTGGCCGCGATCCTGCTGTACCGGTCACTGCTGCGGGTGCGCGCGCAGCGCCGGGCGGCCGAGCGGGACCAGGCACCCGCACAGGCCGTCTGAGCAGCGCGGGCAACCGCCCCCGTACACCCTCCGCACCGGCACAGCAGCCTCGGAGATGCCGCCGCGCGGCCGGGAAGCCGAGCATGGTCGCCGCGGGCAAGACGCCCGGACGTTCTCCCGGATGAGGTGCTGAGCAGTGACGGTGGACATCGCACAGAGCAACACGCGCGGCATTGCCTCGCTCTTCAACTCGGCTGTGGCCGCCTGGGCCATTGCCGCGGCGTGGGAGATCGGCGCGCTCGACGAACTGCACCGCACCCGGGTCCTGGACACCGCCGACTTCGCGGACCGGCGGGGGCTGGACTCCGCGTCGACCACGGGCCTGTTCCGCGCGCTCGCCGCGGTCGGCCTGGTGCGACGCGAGGGCACGGTCGTCACCACGCTGGACGGTTTCGACGAGATGTACCGCAGCAAGTCCTTCTTCCACTGGCTGGCCCGGGGCAGCGCCGAACTGTTCCAGCAGATCCCGTCCGTGCTGCGCAACGAGAACCGCACCGGCTCCTTCTACCGGCGCGACTCCGCCGCCATCGCCTTCGCCTGCCGCGAGATCGACCAGGTCACCTACGCCCCCGCGTTCCGGGCGGCGATGGGGCGGGTGGACTTCCCCTTCACCCGGGTCGCCGACCTCGGCTGCGGAAGCGGCGCCCGGCTGATGCAGATCCTCGACCGTCACCCCGGCACCACCGGGGTGGGCATCGACATCGCCCGGCCCGCGCTCGAGGTGGCGCGCGTGGAGGCGGCCGCGGCGGGCCTGGACGACCGCACCGCGTTCCTGCACGGCGACGTCCTGAGCCTCGAGCCCCGGCCCGAGTACGCCGACGTGGAACTGCTGACGTGCTTCATGATGGGGCACGACTTCTGGCGGGACGGCCGGCGCGAGAACGCGATCGGCACCTTGCGGCGGCTGCGTGAGGCGTTCCCGGCCGCCCGCCGTCTGCTGATCGGCGACGCCACCCGCACCGACCTGCCCGACACCGGCCTGCCCGTCTTCACCCTCGGCTTCGAACTCGGCCACGACCTGATGGGCACGTTCCTGCCCACCGTCACCGACTGGGAGTCCGTCTTCGCCGAGGGCGGCTGGAAGCTGATGCGCACCAACCGTATCGAGATGACCGTCGGAGAGGTCATCTTCGAACTGGCCTGACCCGGAGGGCTCCCCGTGATGACGACATGCGCGACGGCGGTCGCCCGGGCCCTGGCGGACTGCGGCATCGGGCACGCCTTCGGTCTGGTCGGAGGCGGCAACATCCTGGCCACCGCCGCACTGACGCAGGCCGGTGTGCACTACACGGCGGCCCGGCACGAGGGCGGCGCGATGGCCATGGCCGACGCCTACTTCCGGGCCACCGGACGGGTGGCCGTGTGCACGACCACGCACGGGCCGGGGCTGGCCAACACGGCGACCGCTCTGGCCGAGGCCGCCAAGAACCGCAGCTCCGTCGTCCTGCTGTGCGGTGACGCCCCGGTGGCGGGCCCGCGCGCCCACGACATCGACCAGAGCGCCCTGGCCGCCTCGCTGGGCGTGCCCGTGGTGCGCCTGACGGACCCGGACACAGTGGTGGAGCACACCGTGCGGGCCGTGCGTACCGCGACCGCCGAACAGTGCCCCGTGGCGCTGTTCCTGCCCGGCGACCTGACGGACCGCGACGTTCCCGCCCCACCCGTGCCCGTGACGCCGGCGCCGTCGGCGCGGCCGCCGTCGCGTGCCCGCGCCGAGGAGGCCGACGAGGTCCTCGCGCTGCTGGCCGGTGCCCGCCGTCCGCTGATCCTGGGCGGGCTGGGAGCCTGGCGTGCGGGCGCGGTGAAGATCCTCACCGATCTCGGCGACCGGCTCGGGGCGCTGCTGGCCACGACGGTCATGGCGAACGGGATGTTCGCCGGGCACCCCGCCGCGCTCGGCCTGTGCGGGGGGTTCGCCTCCCCGGCCGCGGCCGCCCTGATGGGCGAGGCGGACGTGGTGCTGGCGTTCGGCACGGGCCTGGACGACTTCACACTGCACGGCGGGCGGATCCTCGACCCGGCCGCCCGCGTCGTCCAGATCACCCTGGAGGGGGCCCGCGCGCCCCGGGCGGATCTCGCGGTACGCGGTGACGCGGCGGCCGTGGCGGCCCAGTTGCTGGACGCGGTGGAGTCGCTCGGCACCGCCCGTTCCCCGTGGCGCGAGCGGGCCGTCGCCTCCGGTGCCCTTCATCGCGCCGCCAGCGGCTGGGCCGCCCTGCCGCACCCGGACGCCTCCGGCGGGGGCCGGATCGACCCGCGCACCCTGAGCCTGGCGCTGGCCCCGCTGCTGCCCGCCGAACGCACGGTCGTCCTGGACGGGGGCCACTTCATCGGCTGGCCGGCCATGTACTGGCCGGTGCCGGACCCGGCGGGGCTGGTGTTCACCGGTGCCGCCTTCCAGAGCATCGGGCTGGGCCTGGCGGGCGCGGTCGGCGCGGCCGTGGGCCGGCCGGACCGCACCACGGTGGCCGCCGTCGGCGACGGCGGGGCGCTGATGGGCCTGCCGGAGCTCGATACCCTGGTGCGCTCGGGCCGTTCGGCGCTGGTGGTGGTCTACGACGACGCGTCCTACGGCTTCGAGGAGCACATGTACGTGCCCCGGGGTGCCGACGCGGCGACCCTGCGCTTCGGCGACACCGACTTCGCCGGGGTGGCGCGGGCGCTCGGCGCGCGGGCCGTCACCGTGCGCGACCCGGACGGTCTGCGCGTGGTGCGGGAGTGGACCGCCCAGGGGGCCGAGGGCACCCTGCTGCTCGACTGCAAGGTGTCGGGGGACGTGCTGGCGCCGTTCCTGTCCGATCTGCTCGGCCGCTGACGGCAAGGAGCGGCCGGGGACCCTGTTCCGGGTCCCCGGCCGCCCGCTCGGCGTCGCGGGGGATGTCAGCCGCCGAGCAGTCCGGGGAGAGATGCGCGCAGATGGTCGAAGGAGACGAGGTCGGGAGCGGTCCAGCCGTCCAGGTCGTACTCGGACAGGCACTGCTCGGCGAACGCCTTGTAGTCGTCGACCTGGCCGGAGGCGGTCTGGGCGAACAGCAGCTCGGCCCGGGTCGCCTCGTGGTTGCCGGCGTAGTTGCGCTCGTACAGCTCGTGCCGCCCGCCGAACTCGGTGCCCACCGCGTCCCACAGCAGCTTGAGCACCTTGACCCGCTCCTCGGCCCCGATGCCCCCGGAGCCGCGCAGGTAGGTGTCGAGGTAGGGCCGGATCTCCGGGTTCTTGAAGTCCTCGGCACTGGAGTTGAGGTAGATCAGCCCGCTGGCCACGTCCTGCTGGACGATCTCCTTGACGCGCGGGTAGCCGATCTGCATGAACCACCGGTAGGCCATGCCGTACTGCGGGTTGGGCAGTACCGCGCCGTCCCGCCACTTCACCGGGTTGCGGGCGGCCGCGTCCGACAGCCCCCAGAACAGGTTGCGCCAGGCGAGCACTTCGCCCAGGCGGGTCTGGACGCCGCGGAAGTCCTGGGTGCCGGTGATCTCCAGGGCCTTGGCGAGGAGCCCGGCGATGAACTCCAGTTTCACCGCCAGGCGGACGCAGCCGTGGAAGGTGAAGCGCTCCATGAAGCCGGACTGGCTCGAGAACATCTGGACCTTGGCCGTGTCGCCGTAGACGAACACGTTCTCCCAGGGGACGAGGACCTTGTCCAGGACGAGGATGGTGTCGTTCTCGTCGAGCCGGGAGGACAGCGGGTAGTCGAAGGGGGAGCCCATCACCGCGGACATCGCGGTGTAGGAGGGCCGGCAGATCAGCTTCACGCCCGGCGCGCCGGTGGGCACGGTGGCGATGAGGGCGAACCTCTTCTCCTTCACCGGCAGCCCGTGGTGGGCGATGAAGTTCGCATGGGTCAGCGCCGAACCGGTGGCGACCACCTTGGCCCCGCTCACCACCAGACCCGCGTCGGTCTCCTTCTCCACGTGCACGAACACGTCGGAGGACCGGTCGGGCGGCAGGTTGCGGTCCACGGGAGGGTGCACGATCGCGTGGTTCCAGTACAGGACCTTCTCCTGCGACTCGCGGTACCAGCGGCGCGCGTTGTCGTCGAAGGGCGCGTAGAAGTCGGCGTTAGCGCCCAGGGTGCCGAGGAACGCCGCCTTGTAGTCCGGGCTGCGGCCCATCCAGCCGTAGCTCATCCGGGACCAGGCCGCGATGGCCCGCTGGTCGGCGACCAGGTCCTCGGCGGTGCGCGGGGTGGTGAAGAAGCGGTGCGTGTACCCCGCTCCCCCGCTGTCCGTGCGCGTGGTCAGCACGTCCTGGTGGGCGGGGTCGTGAAGGGCGTCGTAGAGGCGGGCCGTCATCCGCGCCGGGTTGGCGAACGCCGGGTGCGTGGTGACGTCCTTGACCCGCTCCCCGTAGAGGAAGACCTCGCGGTCGTCGCGCAGGGTCTCGAGGTACTCCTCTCCCGTCAGCGGCCGCATCCGGTGTCCGTCCGCCGGGTCAGTGGCGGCATCGTGCTGATCGGTCATGCGCCTCATCGTGGCAGCCGCGCCGCGCCGGGGCTTCTTCCCCCGTGCGGGGTTGCGGCCGGTCCGCGGGCGAGGTGCCGAAGTCGTGACGGGGTCCCGGTTGCGCAATCCGGAAGGTGCCGAGATCGCCCGCCGCGGTGTGGGGTCGGGACAGCACCGCCTGGTTGCACGACCTGTCACGTCCCGGGAGGACTCACGATGCTCACCGCCGACATCCCCACGCGTGCGCAACTGGTTCGGCGCGCGGCCGAAGTGGCGCCGCTGCTGCGCGAGAACGCGTCGAAGGCCGAGGACGCCGGCCGGCTCCAGGACGAGACGATCGAGGCGCTGGCCGGGGCCGGCGTCTTCCGGCTGCGGGTGCCCCAGCGGTACGGCGGCTACGAGGCCGACACCCGCACGCTGGTCGACGTGGCCGCCGAGCTGGCGCGCGGCGACGGTGCCGCCGCCTGGACGGCGTCGGTGTACTGGATCCCCACGTTCATGACGTGCCTGTTCCCCGACAGCGTTCAGGACGAGGTCTTCGCCACCCCCGACGTCCGGGTCTGCGGCACGCTCAGCCCATCCGCGCAGGCCACTCCCGTGGAGGGCGGCATCGTCGTCAACGGCAAGTGGGGCTTCGTCAGCGGCGCCCGGCACGCCCACTGGCAGGAGATCATCGCCGCCCAGGAGATGCCGCACGGGCAGCACCTGCCGCTGATGGCGCTCGTGCCCATGGACCAGCTGGAGATCATCGACGACTGGGACACCTCCGGGCTGCGCGGCACCGGCAGCGTCTCCACCGTCGCCAAGGACGTGTTCGTCCCGCAGGAGCGTGTGATGCCGCTGCCGGCCGTCCTGACGGGCCAGTACGCCTCGCAGCTCAACGCCGGCTCCCCCGTCTACCGGGCCCCGCTGCTGCCGGTCGCCGCCGCCTCGTCGGTCGGCACCGCGGTGGGTCTGGCCCGGGCCGCCCAGGACGCCTTCTTCGAGCGGCTCCCGGGCCGCACCCTGACCTACACCTGGTACGCCAAGCAGGCCGAGGCAGCCTTGACGCACCTTCAGGCGTCCGAGGCGGTGCTCAAGGCCGACCAGGCGGAGTTCCACGCGCACCGTCTGGCCGATCTCGTCGACTCCAAGGCCGTATCGGGCGAGGAGTGGACGGTGCTGGAACGCGCCCGCGCCCGCGCCGACCTGGGCACCGCGGTCCGGCTGGCCAAGGAGTCCGTCGACATCTTCGCCTCCGCCTCGGGCGGTTCGTCCGTCTACCGGGACGTGCCGATCCAGCGGATCACCCGCGACATCCAGGCCATCAGCCTGCACGCCCTGATGAACCCGAACACCAACGCCGAGCTGTACGGCCGGGTCCTGTGCGGCCAGCAGCCGAACACCCTCTACATCTGAGCCCCGTCCCGCCCCGTCCCGCCCCGTCCCGTCCCGCCCCGGCCCGCGCACCCTCGAACCCGCGAGCCCTCGAACCCGCGAAAGAGAGCACCCATGACCACGCAGACCACCTCCCCCGCCGTCGAGATCTCCGACGAGGACAAGGCGGCCGTCGCCTCCGTGCCCCAGCGCATCGTCGAGGCGTGGGCCGCCTACGACGCCGACGCCTTCGCCGAGGTGTTCACCCCGGACGGGACCCTCATCCTGCCCGGCGTGTACGAGAAGGGCCGCGACGCCATCCGCGCCTTCGCCGCGGCCGCCTTCGCGGGCCCCTACCAGGGCACCCGCGTCACCGGCACCCCGATCGACATCCGCTTCGCCAACGAGGGCGCCGGCGTGCTGATCACGCGCGGCGGCATCCTGGCGCCGGGTGAGGCCGAGCCGGCACCCGAGCGCGCCGTCCACGCGTCCTGGGTCGTCGTCAAGCGGGACGGCCGGTGGTTCCTCGCCTCCTACCAGAACAGCCCCCGGCACGCCGCGTGAGTACGGCGGACGACTCCACCGAAGGACGGAAGGACGGAAGGAAGGTGACTGTGATGACCGGTGCGCGGGGTGACCGCGCGGTGGTGCTCGGCGGCGGTATGGCGGGGCTCCTGGCCGCCCGGGTGCTCGCCGACTCCTACGGCGAGGTCCTGGTCGTCGAGCGCGACGACACAGGCGGGACGGCCACGGCGCGCAAGGGCGTGCCGCAGGGCCGGCACGTCCACGGGCTGCTCGCCCGCGGACAGCAGATCCTCGACGAGCTCTTCCCGCGCTTCACCGACGAGGCCGTCGCCGCGGGCATCCCGACCGGCGACCTCGGCGAACTGCGCTGGTTCTTCGGCGGCCGGCGGCTCAGCCCCCGCGCCACCGGACTGGTCTGCGTCTCGGCCACCCGTCCGCTGCTGGAGAGCCGGGTGCGCTCGCGCGTGGCCGGGCTCGGCAACGTCACCTTCCTGGAGCGCCACGACATCGCCGGCCTCGTCACCGACGAGGACGACGCGAACGTGACCGGCGTACGGGTGCATGGCCACGACGCGGGATCGGCGGAGCGCACGATCACGGCGGACCTCGTCGTCGACGCCACGGGCCGCGCCTCCCGCACCCCGGTGTGGCTGGAGGAACTGGGCTACGGGCGTCCCGAGGAGGAGCGGATCCGGATCGACCTGAGCTACACCACCCGGCTGTTCCGGCTGCGCGACGACTCGGTCCTGGCGGGCGACCTGTCGATCAACCCGGTCACCTCACCGAGCCACCGGCGCGGGGCGTTCCTGTCCCGCATCGAGGACGGCATGGTCGTCGTCTCCCTGACCGGCGTGCTGGGCGACAGCGCGCCCGCCGATCTCGACGGCTTCCTCGAGTGGACCCGGACCCTGCCGGTGACGGACATCCACGACGCGATCCACGACGCCGAACCGGTCGGCGACGGCACGGTCTTCCGCTACCCGGCCAGTGTGCGGCGCCGCTTCGACAAGCTGTCCCGCTTCCCGGGCCGCTACCTGGTGCTCGGCGACGCCGCGTGCAGCTTCAACCCGGTCTACGGGCAGGGCATGACGGTCTCCGCGCTGGAGGCCATGGTGCTGCGCGACCACCTGGCGCGGGGTGCGGTGGACCCGCTCGCCTTCCTGCGGGACATCGCCGGCGTCATCGAGGTGCCGTGGCAGTTCTCCGCCGGCGCGGACCTCGGCTATCCGGAGGTGGAGGGCGTACGGACCCTCGAGTGGGAGCAGTCCGGGATGTACATGGCCAAGCTGCACGCCGCCGCCGCGGTGGACGGCGAGGTGACGGCCACGTTCATGCGGGTGGCCGGACTCGTCGACTCACCCGCCGCCCTGATGAGCCCCGAGATGCAGGAACGCGTCGAACGCGGCTCCCAGCAGGCGCAGCCGCTGGCCGCCTGAACCGGCCGGGCGCGAACGGCCCGCCGCACGGGATGTCCCGTGGGGCGGGTTCGTCATGTCCGGCGGGCGGCCGGCTTTTCACGTGCCCGGGATCCAGCCATGCCGGCCATCCTGCCGCGGGGAAGACCCGGGAGCCCGTTGGAACATCAACCACCGGCAGTCAGCCACGGCGATACGGGCGGCCGAACAGCCAGGCGCGCGTGTGCCTCGATCAACCACGGCGGGGCATCAGCCACGCTTCCCATTGCTGATCGTCCTGCGCCCCGGATCACGGCCCGGTCAGACTCGCGCGGTACGACCACCCCGAGGACCGGAGCGCTTGCGCGAGGACCGCAGGGCCTCCCCCCACGGCGCCGCACGGGCTCTCCGGACCCCCGCCCTCTCTTTAAAGATAGCGGCAGCCTTCTGAACTGCGACGACGCTGGAGTTTTATGCACCTGGGGTGCATAACTCGGGCCTCTGGAACCTGGGAAGTTGTGCAGTTGCATGCATAACTGGATCACGGCAAGGGCGGCGCGCCGGTCCCCACGGGACGACGACGGGGGCCGCCCCGCAGGTGGCGGGACGGCCCCGGACGGCCGGGCGGGGCGTGCTCAGGAGGCGGTGGTGGCCAGGGCCGGCACCGTCAGGCGGACCGGGAGGCTGCGGTGGCCGTTCATGATGAAGGTCGGCAGGGGCTGGAGGTCTTCCCGGGGCACGGCCAGGGACAGGTCCGGGAAGCGCTCGAACAGGCGGGACAGTCCGGTGCGGGCCACCAGGCGGGCCACGCCCACCCCGAGGCAGTAGTGGGGGCCGAACCCGAAGGACAGGTGCTCCTTGTCGGCACGGGTGAGGTCGAAGGCGTCCGGGGCGTCCGGGTGCAGCCGCGGGTCGCGGCCCACGGCGCTGTAGTTGACCAGGATCGGGTCACCCTTAGGGATGGTGACGCCGTCGAGTTCGATGTCCTCGACGGCGTAGCGCAGCGGCAGGTGGGCCAGCGGCGACTCCACGCGCAGCGTCTCGTCGATCACGTCGTCCCAGGTGGCCTGCCCGGAGCGGACCAGCTCCAGCTGCGCCGGGTCCGACAGCAGCGCGGTGATGGCGTTGTCGAAGAAGTTGATGGTGGTTTCGGAGCCGGCGCCCAGGATCGCGAAGATCGTGTCGGTCAGTTCGTCCTCGGACAGCCGTGAGCCGTCCTCGTCGCGGGCGGCCACCAGGTCGCTGGTGATGTCCTCGCCGGGCTCGCGCCGCTTGTCGGCGATCAGGTCCGCCATCGCGCCGCGCCAGCCGGCGAGCACGGCCTGGGCCTGCTCGGGGGTGATGGTCGTGTCCACCATGGCGTCGATGACCTTGGCGGTCTTGGCGCGGGCCTCCTCCGGCATGCCGATCAGGTCGGCGACCAGGCGCGCCGGCAGCGGGTAGGCGAACCGCTCGCGCAGGTCCACCACCTCGCCGGGTACGGCCTGGGCCAGCCCGTCCAGGAGCTGGTCGGTGAGCTCCTCCACGCGCGGGCGGAACGCCTCGGTGCGCCGCGGGCTGAACGCCTTGCCGGTCAGCTTGCGCAGCCGGACGTGGTCCTTGCCGTAGGCGGTGACCATGTTGTCCATGGCCACCCAGCTGATCAGCTCCCAGTCGGGCCGTATCTCACCTCTCCGGAAGGCGGGCCAGTGGTTGCGGGCGCTCTTGGTGACCCGCGGGTCGCCGAGCACCTTCTTGATGACGTCGTGGCCGTTCAGCGACCAGGCGAGGACGCCACCGGGCAGTTCCACCGGGACCGCGGGTCCCTGGGCCCGCAGGACGGCGGCTTCGCCGTGGATGTCCCGCCCTGTGGTGTCGAGGGCGAAGGGGCAGCCTTGCTCCATTGGATCGGTCCCTGTCTGCAGGTGGGGTGGGGTCGGGGCGGGGGCGGTCACTGGCCGGTGCCGAAGTGAGCGCGGGCCAGCTCCCGGCCGGCGTGCGAGGCGAGGAAGACGCCGTTGCCGGCGTGGCTGTGCAGCATCGACAGGTCGCGCCAAACCCGTTCGACGCGCTCCCCGGCACGCACGGAGCTGGAGCCCGCCGTCGGGAACAGCTGGCCCTCAACGGCCCGCCAGCACAGGCGGACCACCTCGCGGCTGATGGTGGCCAGCCGCAGCTCCTCCTCGCGGGTGAAGGCCGCGGCGTCCCGCAGGCAGAGCTGCTCCCACTGGCGCACGGCCTCGGTCATCGCCGCGTCCGCGGTGGCGATCATGCCGGTGGCCTCGCCGAAGCGGAACTGGAAGTCCGGGTCCTCGGTGCGCGGGACGATCGGGAAGAACGTGGTGGTGCGGTTGCGCATCAGCTCCTCGTACGCGTCCAGGGCGCCCCGGGCCATGCCGACGGCCAGCGCGCCAAGTTCGAGCAGCATGAAGCTGAGCGGTCCGCCGCCGTACTCGGGGCCGTGCAGGGTGCGTCCCGGCAGCTCGTCGGTGACCGGGATCTGGCTGAGGTGGCCGGGCAGGGTGCGGTGGGCGGAGACGTGTGCGCCCTGGATGCGGATGCTGTGCGAGCCGCTGCCCCTGAGGCCCAGCTGGTCACCCCAGTCGTCCAGGCGCTCGAACTGTGCCCGTTCGGCGATGAACAGCATCGGCGCGGGCGGCTGGTCCGGGTCGCCGAAGACCAGGGTGTGGCCGATGAAGTGGGTGGCGTAGGGGGCGCCCGAGCAGTAGTTCCAGGTGCCCTCCACCCGCCACGACCCGTCCTCGGCGCGCGTCGCGCTGCCGGCGGGGGCCACCGTGGCCGGGCAGACGAAGTCGCCGCCGGCGAACAGTTCGGCCTGGGTGCGCTCGTCGAAGAGGGTCGCGGCGACCAGGGCGTGGGCCGCGCCGAACAGGTACATCCAGCCGGTCGACGGGCAGCCGCGCGCCAGGGCGGTGGCGACCCGCATGAACGTCGACGGACCGAACTCGTAGCCGCCGTAGCGGCGCGGCACCAGGATGCGGTAGAAGCCGGCGCGGGCGAACGCCTCGTGGGTGTCCTCGGCGTAGTATCCGCGCCGCTCCGTCTCGGCCTGCCGGGCGGGCAGGGACGCCGCCAGCTCCTCGGCGCGGGCGACGATCTCGTCCGGGGTGAGGTCCGGCTCCGGCACGGCCGCGCGCGGCGCAAACGTCTCGGGCAGGGTGGAAGTCATCGTGGATCGGTCCTCTTGCGTCGAAGGGGCGGCCTGCGGGGCGTCGGGGTCACAGGTGCGCCAGCGGCGTCTGCGGGGCACTACTCAGGGCCGCGAGCAGGCGGCGGAACTGCTCCACCAGGTCGCGGGCCGTACGCTCGTCGAAGCGGTTGTGGTCGAATTTCAGGCTGCCCGCGAGCTCGCCGCCGGGAAGGACGTCCATGGCCCACAGGCCGCCGTCCGGGATGGCCGAGCTGACCTGCTGGGACAGGGTGCGGCGCCGGATCTCCGTGAAACGGGGGCCGTCGGCCTCCTCGCCGTCGAGCGGGAACGCCGACTGGAGCACCTCGAAGGCGACGACGGCGAGGTTGCCGTCGGCGAACGGCGCGAGCAGGGCCGGGCTGTCTTCGGCGATCCGGGCGAAGGGGATCTCGTTGCGGTAGGCGCCCACGCAGGCCGCGCGGGAGCGGTCCAGCACGTCGGCGAGGGTGGTGCAGTCGCCGGTGTCGACGCGGATCGGCACGAAGTTGAAGAACGGGCCGACCGTGTCCGCGAACCGCTCCTCGTAACGGCCCGAGGAGAAGGTCGGGAAGACGACGTCGGTGGTGCCGGTGCGCCGGCGCAGCAGCACGCTGTAGGCGGCGGCCAGCACCATGAAGGGGGTGCAGCGCTCGGCCCGGGCGAACGCCACCACCTTCCTGGAGAGTGCGGCGTCGAAGACGAAGCGGTGCACGCCGTACGCGCTCGGCCGGTCGGCCCGGCTCGGCCGGTCGGAGGCGATGCCGGTGATCGCGGCACCGGCGAGGCGCTCGCGCCAGTAGGCCCGGGCCTGGTCCGTGCGGCCGCTGTCGGCGTTCTCCTGCTGGTAGTGGGCGAACTCCCGGTACTGGCGCACCTCCCCCGGATCGGCCGTGCCGCCGGCCGCACGGGCGCGGTAGGCGGCCACCAGGTCGCGCATCAGGACCTGGAGGGACCAGGCGTCGGTGGACGTGTGGTGGGTGGCGAGCACGAGGACGGCGTCGGTGGCGTCGAAGCGGCCCAGGAAGGCCCGCAGGTGGGGCAGTTCCCGCACCAGGTAGGGAGCGGCGTCGAGGTCGTTCAGGAACTCCTCGGCACGCAGGTCGCGCGAGACGTCCGTGCCGGGCAGGTCGGTGACCTCCAGGACGGCCGGCGCGGGCGGGCGCACGATCTGGTGGCCGCCCTCGTCGTCGCCGACCACTGAGGTGCGCAGCACTTCGTGCCGTTCGACCACGTCGTCGAGGGCGCGCTGCAGGGCGTCGGTGTCGACGGCGCCGGTGACGCGCCAACCGCACACGAGGGTGTGCCGGTGGCCGAAGGCGCCGTCCGTCTCGCCCTTGTCGAAGGCGCGCAGGAACTGCTGGTTGTACGACAGCGGAATCCGCTGGGCGCGGCCGTCCGTCTGCGGCGCTGCGGCGGTGATGCTCAAGGTGACCAATCCTTTTCCCGGTCGTGGGCGACCGCGTCGTGCCCGGGTGGGCCTAGAGGGGGGCAGGGGTCAGCTCCCGCAGCCGGGTTTCGAGTTCGGCGACGGTCGGGTGGCTGAGGATGTCCGCGACGGACACCTCGACGCCCAGTTCCGCGCCGATGCGGCCGGCGAGCCGTATGGCCTGGAGGGATTCGCCGCCCAGCTCGAAGAAGCTGTCGTGGGGGCCGACCGCGTCGAGGCCGAGCGCGCGGGCGAACAGGCCGCACAGCGCCTGCCGACCGGGCGTGAGGTCGCCGGGGTCCGGCGCCGGAGCGGGCCGCTCGGGGACGGGCAGCGCGGCGCGATCCAGCTTGCCGTTGGGCGTCAGGGGCAGGACGTCGAGCTCGACGAAGGCGGCGGGCACCATGTAGTCGGGCAGCAGGGCGGCGACCGCGGTGCGCAGGCCGTCGGGGGAGACGCCCGCGGGTCCGGGCACCACGTAGGCGACGAGCCGCTTGTCCTCGCCGAGGACGTCGTCCCGGGCGACGACGGCGGCGTCCGCCACGCCGTCCAGGCGGCCCAGCACGTGCTCCACCTCGCCCGGCTCCACCAGGTGGCCGCGGATCTTCACCTGGTCGCCGAGGCGTCCGGCGAACTCCAGCAGCCCGTCGGCGGTACGCCTCATGAGGTCCCCGGTGCGGTACATGCGCGTGCCGCCGGGGCCGGTGACGAAACGCTCGTCGGTCAGGGCGGCGTTGCGGTGGTAGCCGCGGGCCAGCCGGTCCCCGGCGACGCACAGCTCGCCGGTCTCCCCGTCGGGCACGGGGACGAGGCCGGATCCGAGCAGCCGGAGTTCCACGCCGTCCATCGGCCGGCCCACGGGGACCGGGCCGTGGGGCGGGCTGGAGGCGGTCATCGTGGCGTGCGCCGCGAAGGCGGTGAGCTCGGTGGCACCGTACATGGCCCGTACGACGGTGCCCGGGCAGGCGTCCAGCACGCGCCGTACGGCCGACGGGGCGATGACGTCGCCGCCGGTGAGGACCTCCCTGACGGGAGAGAAGATCTCGGGCGCCTCCTGGGCGAAGACGCGGAAGAGCCCGGCCGTCACGTGCAGGGCGGTGATGCCCTCGTCCGCGAGGAGCCGGCGGACGGTGGCCACGTCGGGTGCACCCGGCGGGGCCAGCACGATACGGCCGCCGTTCAGCAGCGGCACCCAGATCTCGTACGCAGAGACGCCGAAGGCGTAGGGGGCCAGGGACAGGATCCGCCGGTGCGCCGGGCCCCAGGAGGTGTCGGCGGCGAACGCGAGGACGCCGCGGTGGGTGACCTCCACGCCCTTGGGTTCGCCGGTGGATCCGGAGGTGTGGATGACGCAGGCCACGGCGTCGGGACCGCACGCGACACCCGGGTCGGTGGCCGGGGAGACAGCCACCGCCGGGTCGGTGGCGGGCTCGACGACTTCGCCGGCCCGCGGAAGTCCGCGCTCGCGCAGCACGGCGTCGGTCAGCAGTACGGGCGCACCGGCGCGGTCGGTGATCTGCTGGAGCCGCGCGAGCGGCTGGGAGCTGTGCAGGGGCAGGCAGACGGCGCCGGCCTTCAGCACGGCCAGCAGGGCGATCACGACCTCGGGCGAGCGTTCCATCAGGACCGCGACCGGATCGCCCGGGCACACGCCGAGACCGATCAGCCGGTGCGCGAGCCGGTTGGCGCGTTCGTCGAGCCGGCGGTAGGTCAAGGCGGTGCCGTCCAGGGGCGCCGAGACGGCCACCGCGTCCGGCGTGGAGCTCACCCGCTCGGCGAACAGCTGCTGAATCGATGTGCTGACCAAGGCGTTGTCCTATCCGATCGGCCCTCGCGGCGGACGGCGGACGTCGCCGTGCCACCGGCTCTGCCGGAACGGTCACACAGCGGCCCGGGGCGGGGCATCTCCTGGATTGCCGCGCCCCGCGCCGCCGCACACCTGGCGCGTACTTGGCCAGATCGGCGGCTCAGCCGATGTCGAGACCGGCGGTGAACCAAGCCTCGGCGGCCCTGATGCGGGCCTCGCACTCGGCCCGGTCCGCGCCCGCGATCACGAAGGCGGCGAGGAAGTCCCCGGAGTGCGAGGCCTCGGGCACCTCCTCCCCCGGCCGCGCGTACGTCGTGTACTTGAGCACGCTCGGCGGCAGTGTGGCCGGGTCGGGCAGGGCGCGCAGCACACCGGGGCGCTTGGTGAACAGCAGCTGTCCGGCGATCCGCACGGGAGCCGCCCGGCCTTCGAGGTCCACGGGCAGGCCCAGTTGGCGGCGCACCGGGTACTCCATGGGGTCGAAGCCGAACAGGGCCTGCTGGACGTCACGGACCCCGGCCCCGCCCGCGCGCGAGGCGGCCTCGCACAGGACGAGTTCGTCGTCGTCCGTGTGGAACACCTCGATGTGGAAGGCGAAGTGCTCGGGTCCACCGAAGGCGTCCAGGACCGCCTCACCGAACTCGGTGAGCCTGTGGGTGAGCGGATCGGCGGTGTCGAGGGCGATGTCGACCCGGCCGGCGCGGTCGCGGAAGTCGGCCAGCGCGTACAGGTACCGGGAGGGCCAGAGGGTGGTGATCCGTCCGTCCAGGACAGTGCCGTCGATGTGGCACATGGAGCCCTGGACGAACGTCTCGGCCAGCCACTGCGGCTCGCCGTCCGGGCCGGTGAGTTCGGCGGTGGCGAGCCACGCGGCCAGTTCCCCGCCGGTGCGCAGGACGGCCACGCCGACGGACAGGGCGCCGCGGCGCGGTTTGACCACCACGGGCAGCCCGTGGCGGTCGGCGAAGCCGGTGAGGTCGGCGGCCGTGCGCAGCAGGGCGTGGTCGGCGACCTTGATGCCGGCCCGTACGGCGGCCTGCTTCATCTCCCACTTGTCCCGGTAGACCAGCGCGGTGTCCGGCCGCTGGCCCGGGAGGTCGTAGCGCTCGCGCAGCGCGGCGGCACGCTCGATGTCGAACTCCTGGCAGGCCACCAGGTCCGTGACGCCGAACTCCTCGATGAGCTCGGCGGCCCGTTCGGCGACGCGGGGGCTGGTGTCGTAGTCGGGCAGCACCTCGGCGTGCAGGTAGGGCGCGGCGGTGGGCAGGTCCTCGCCGAACAGGGCGAGCTGCTCGGCCGAACCGAGCAGGACGATCTTCTCCTCCCCGCCGGCGAGCCACCGCTCGTAGGGGTTGGCCCGCAGGGAGCCTCGGTGCAGGACCAGGACGGTCATGAGGGGACCCCTTCGCTGAAGATGCTGACGTAGCGCTCGCCGGTGTCGGGCAGGATCGTGACGACGGACTGGCCGGCGGACTCGGGCCGCCGCGCGAGGAGAGCCGCCGCGTACGCGGCGGCGCCGGAGGAGATTCCCGCGAACAGGCCCTGTTCGCGTACCAGGGCGAGAGCGGTGGCCAGGGCTTCCTCGTCCGAGCAGGTGATCACCTCGTCGATGAGCGCGACGTCGGTGGTGGGCGACACGAAGCCGCCGTTGAGGCCGGGGATGCGGTGGTTGCCCGCATGACCCCGGGACAGCACCGGGGAGTTCTCCGGTTCGACGGCGACGATCCTCAGGCCGGGGTTGCGCTCCCGCAGGTAGCGTCCGGCACCGGTGAGGGTGCCGCCGGTGCCGACGCCCACGACGAGTACGTCGACGCGGCCGCCGGTGTCGGCCCAGATTTCCGGGCCTGTGCTCTCGTAGTGGGCGCGGACGTTGTCGGGGTTCTCGTGCTGGCGCACGTACCAGGACCCGGGGGTCGCGGCCTGGATCTCCTCCGCCTTGGCGATGGCTCCCGCGAACCGCAGCTCGCTGGGCGTCTGCACGACCTCGGCGCCCAGCGCGGTCAGCAGGCCGATCCGCTCGGGGGTGGCGCTGTCGGGCAGGACGACGATGCAGCGGTAGCCGCGTCGGGCGGCCATGGCCGCCAGGGCGATGCCGGTGTTGCCCGAGGTGGACTCCACCACGGTGCTGCCGGGGACCAGGTCGCCGCGTTCCTCGGCACCGCGCAGCATCGCCAGGGCGGCGCGGTCCTTGCTGCTGGCGAACGGATTGACGGCTTCCAGTTTGGCGAGCACCTCCGCGCCGGGTGCGGCCCCGGCGACGGCGAGACGGACTAGGGGGGTGCGGCCGATGAGCTCTTCGAGCCCGGCGGCGACGTTGCGTTCGGTACGGACGGCGGTGGTCACGGCAGTCTCCAGGGCGGTTCGGGTGTCCGGGTGGACGGAGGGGGACGGTGCGGCCCGCGGCCGCTCACCAGGAACCCGCCGAGGCGAGCAGGCGGACGGCGTCGAGGGCGGGTGGCGCGGGTTCGGCCGGGTGCGCGCCCGCGGGGGCCAGCCCCGGTGCGAGGCGGACGACCGAGGGGGCCGCGTAGACGCGGGTGCCGGGCGGGATGTCGTCCGTGACGGTGGCCATGGCCCCGATCAGGCAGTCGTCGCCGACCGTGACGGGACCGAGCACGGTGGCGTTGGCGCCGAGGACGACCCGGTCTCCGATCACCGGGTGCCGCCGGGCGCCGGGAGGGCGCGCGTTGTCGGCCCACCAGCCGACGGCTCCCAGCGTGACCTGCTGGTAGATCGTCACGTCGTCGCCGACGACGGCCGTCTGCCCGATCACTATGGACGCGCCGTGGTCGATGAAGACCCGTCGGCCGAGTCTCGCGCCGGGGTGGATCTCGACCCCGGTGCGGCGGCGCGCGACACGGGCGACCGTGCGCGCGGCCCAGCGGGTGCGCCCGCGGTGGAGCCGGTGCGCGACGCGGTGGGCCCACAGGGCGGACAGGCCGGTGTGCCCCAGTGCCTCCCGGCGGCCGCCGAGGGACGGGTCCCGTTCGACGACGACGCCGAGGTCCTCGCGCAGGGTGGTCAGCAGTCCTCGTCGTTCGGACATGATGGTCAACTCCTCCTGGTCGGGTGGGGTACGCCGGCTCAGGCCGCCCGCAGCACTTCCTCGACCGCCGGGGCGACGTCGATGCGGATCTCCTCGCGGACCAAGTGCTCGCACAGCCGGACCGCACCGGCAGGGTCGGCCGCCGTCACCGCGACACTGCCGAGCCGGTCCCAGTTGTCACGCAGCTCACGCACGGTGTCACCGGGCCGGACCGACACCTGGGCGAGCAGCACCTCGGGCCGGGCGGCGACCTCCTCGACGCCGTGGACGGCGGTGACGGTGCCGGGGCCGCGCAGCACGAAACGGGTGACGGCCGCGGCAACGGGCTCGGGCGGGGCGGCCAGCGGCTCGATCAGGCCCAGCGGCCAGGCGGCCCCGTAGGCGATCAGGTCGATGCCGTAGGCGGCGCGGACCAGCTCCGGGATGTGGCCGCCGCCGAGCCGGTTGTGGGACTCGATGACCACGGGGCCGCGGGCGGAGAGCCGCATCTCGGTGTGGCTCGGCCCGTCCGTGACGTCCATCGTGGTCAGGAAGTCCTCGACCGCGGTGACGAGCCGGGTCCGGTCGGTCCCGGAGAGCCGGGCGGGCACGACGTGGCCGAGCTCGGCGAAGTGGGAGTCGTCGGTGAGTTTCTCGGTGACGGCGACGACGACGTGGCGGCCGGCGAAACTGAGCGACTCGACACTGAACTCGGGGCCGTCGATGTAGGACTCCATGAGGAAGCCGTCGACGGTGAACATGGTGGAACCGCGGTCGGTGCGCCCTCCCTCCAGCTGCCTGATCCGCGCCCAGGCGGCGTCGAGATCCTGCGGGCCCTCCACCCGCAGCAGACCGAATCCGGCGGTCGTGGAGACGGGCTTGACGATGAAGGGGTAGCCGGCCCGCTCGCCGAAGGCCGCCAGGGAGCCGGGGCCGTCGACGAGGCCGTGCTCGGGGACGGGCAGACCGCTTTCGGCGAGGTGCCGGCGCATCAGGTACTTGTCGCGCATCCGGCGGCTCGCCTCGTAACGCCTGCCGTCGCTCAGCCCGAACAAGTCGGACAGCCGGGCGGCGGGATCGAGACCGGGTTCGGTGAGGGAGATCACCGCGTCGGCGCCGTAGACGGCGCGGGCGGCCTCGGCGAAGGGCCGTACGGTCTCCCAGTCGGTGTAGTCCAGCATCAGCAGCGCGTGGGCGGTGCGGGTCTGGTACGGCGTGATCTTGTCGGGGTGCTGGATCAGGACGATCTT
This sequence comes from Streptomyces sp. MMS24-W38, assembly GCF_059889265.1. Lineage (NCBI taxonomy): Bacteria > Bacillati > Actinomycetota > Actinomycetes > Kitasatosporales > Streptomycetaceae > Streptomyces > Streptomyces sp. MMS24-W38. Next base: position 155,259 of record NZ_JCBCPP010000002.1, read on the forward strand.
CGCCCCGAGCGCGTCGAAGCGCTCCAGATGGGCGTCGACGCCGCCGATCAGCAGCACGGTCGGGACAGGGCTCAACGCGGGTTTCCCTTCGATGCGATGGCTTCGCGCACGTCGGCGGCGAGCAGGGAGCGCACGCGGGCGATGCGCTCCTCCGCCTCGGCCGGTGACTGGGCGTCGACGACGACGTAGCCGTGGCGGGTGGCGGAGTCGGTGGTGGGCGGCAGCTCGTCCCCGGGGGCGAAGGGGAAGTGCAGGGTGTGCACGTAGGGCAGGGCCCGGACGGCATCGAGGCCGCGGACCTCCGCCAGGCGCCCCGGCGGCAGCAGGAAGAAGCCGACGGCCGCGGTGTGCAGGGCCGTGGGCGGTTCGGTGCCGGCCCCCGCGAGGGTGCGGAAGATCTCCGCCTCGATGTCGTACCCGGTGGCGGTCTCGATCAGCTGGGGGATGCGGTCCCCGCCCAGCCGTGTCTGGGACTCCACGATGCGCGGACCGTGCTCGGTGAGGATCACCTCCGTGTGCGCCGGCCCGAAGACCAGGCCGGCCGCGTCGAGCAGCCGGGTCACCAGGGTGCGGACGGTGGCGTCGTCGGCGGGGGCGAGGGAGGCCGGGTGGATGTGGGAGGTCTCGACGAACAGCGGTGCGCCGGTGGTGCGCTTGGCGGTGATGCCGATGACGTGGTGCGTCCCACCGACGGACAGGGTCTCGACGCTGAACTCCGGCCCCCGCAGGTACTCCTCGACCAGGTACGGGCCGGTGTGTTCCGCGGCGGAGACGCGCCCGGTCCACTCGTCGAGGTCGGCGGCGTCCCGGATGAGGGCGATGCCGCGGCTTCCGGACAGCCGGGTGGGTTTGACCACGACGGGCAGCGGCAGACGTGCGACGGCGGCGGCGACCGCCTCGACGGTGGGGGCGGCTTCGCTGCGCACGGGCGAGATCCCGTGCTCGCCGAGCAGGGCGCGCAACGCCGCCTTGTCGTTGAGGCGGTGCACGGCGGCGGCCGGGTTGGGCGACAGGCCGAGCGCCTCCGCCTCGGCCACGGCCGGGCCCATGCTGCTCTCCGCTCCCAGGTGCAGCACGGTGCCGATGTCGTGGGCCCGGACGGTGGAGGCGATCAGGGAGCGCAGCGCGCCTTCGTCGGAGAAGTCGGTCAGCAGCAGCTCGCGGGCGTGCTCGGCGACCGAGCCGAGGTAGGCCCGTTCGCGCAGGGCCGGATCCCAGATCGCCCACACCTCGAACCCCGCCTGCGCGGCCTTGCGGACGAACTGGCTGTAGGGCATCACCATCAGCAAGCGCTTGTTCGGCACGCCGTGTGTCATGCGGGGCTCCGTTCTCGTAGGGCGTCTCGCAACGGCCCGTCCATCGTTTTCCTCGCCGCCTCGAAGCGGCATCTTCGCCCGTGCCATGTCCTCGACGCACTGCTGTGACCTGCGTGTTCACCCGACTTCGCCAAGTCGAACGGTGGCGGGAGGGACATGCGGGACACAACGGAGCCCGGCGCCCCCCTCCGGGGTGCCGGGCTCCGTGGCGGGGCCGGTGGTCGCTCAGCCCGTCAGCTGCCGGTCCAGGACGTGCTCCACGGCCGTCAGGGGACGCTCCGAGCACAGTTGTCCGGGGTGCGGGGGCGCGGGTCCGGTCGGGGACGGCCGCCGCTCGGGGAGCGGGACGGGGCCGATGAACAGCCATCCGAAGGCGGACAGGGCCTCGTAGGCGGGGCGGAGGAAGAGGGGTCGGGTCACGGGTGGTCGTCCTTCGTTCGGCGTCGGGGCCGGGTGAGCGTCACATCCGGTCCCGTCGGCGGGCATCCTCGGCCGTGCGGTGCTCGCCGGCCGTCTCCAGCGCGGCCCGCCCCCGCTCTCCCCACTCCAGCAGCAGGGCGAGTTCGACGGGCACGGTGTCCTCACCGCGGTGGAGCATCCGGGCGGCGGCGGCCAGCCCGGCGGCCGCCTCGTCGAGCCGGTCGGCCACCGGACCGGCGTTGTGCGCCAGCAGGTCGCTGCCGGCGCCCGGGACGGCGGTGACGGCCCTGACGACGGTGGCCAGCTCGTCACCGGCGAGCGGCAGCAGGCCGGGGTCGAGGCCGAGGAGCCCGCCGGCCACGACGGCCGACACCACGTACGGCACATGGCTGACGGCGGCCATGGCCCGGTCGTGGTCCTGCGGTGTCATGTCGCGGCGGGTCGCTCCGCACAGGACGACGAGTTCGGCGACCGCCGCCAGCGCCCACCGGGGAGTGGTGTCGTACGGGCACAGGATCCAGGGCCGGCCGGTGAAACGGGAGGCGGACGGGCCCGTCGCACCCCGGGCCGGCAGCGGATGCCCGGGGACGTAGCCCTTGAGATCGCAGCCGCGCAGTTCGGCCTCGGCGGCGACGATGTCCTTGGTCCCGGCGGTGTCGGTGCAGACGTGGCCCAGGCCGCGGGCCTGGGCGTCGTGCAGGACGTCGACGACGGCGGACGGCGGGGTGGCGACGACGACGACGTCCGCGGGCGGACGGCTGGGGGTCCACGGTGTGCCCGCCCCCAGCCTCTGTGCCCGGGCGACCGCGCTCGCGTCCTGGTCGGCGAGGACCACGTCGACTCCGGCGCGGGTGAGGGCCAGGGCGATCGAGGTTCCCGTGACGCCGCAGCCGATGACGACGGCGGTACGCAGGAAGGCGGGTGCCATGACAGCTCCTGGGCGGATGCGGGCGGGCGGGCGGCCAGCGGGGTGCGGGCACGGGACTCGGTGGCGGGAGCGGGGGCGGTGACCCCCACGCGGCTCAGTGCTCACCGCCCCGGTCGGTGAACTGGCCCGGACGCCGGCCCTCACCGGCCGGCCCCCGGTAGGCCTGGGCGATGTCGAGCCACCGCTCGGCCTCCGCGCCCTCCGCCTTCAGGGCCAGGTCGGCACGGTGGCGGCGGCGGGTGACCAGGAGGCAGAAGTCCTCGGCCGGACCGGCGATCCGGTCGGTGGCCTCCTCGGGGCCGAAGGCCCACAGTTCGCCCGTGGGCGAGGTCACCTCGACGCGGAACGGCTCGGTGGGCGGGGTGAGACCGCGGGACAGATAGCCGAAGTCCCGGGTGAGGAAGGCGAAGAAGACCAGGTGCCGCAGCCGCCCGGTCGGCTCGCGGCGCACGCCGAGCGCGTCCGCGATGTCCTGTCCGTGGCCGAAGACCTCCATGATGCCCGCGGACGCGAGCACGGCGGGCGGCAGCGGGTTGACCAGCCACGGCACCACCTCGCCCTCCGGGACGGCGGCCAGGGCGTCGACGGACGCCCGGCCCGACGCGCGGAAGCGGGCCAGCAGCTGGTCGGGCGGGAACTGGTTGAACTGGTGCAGGGCGGCGTCGACGGCTCCGTCGAAGTCGTGGGAGGCACCGGCGGCGATGCGGGCGAAGGCTTCCGGGTCGGAGGCGGCGGTGCCGGCCAGGTGGAAGATGAAGGTCAGGTGGGCGATCTGGTCGGCGATGCGCCAGCCGGGAGCGGGCGTCGGCGCGTTCCACGCCGTCTCGTCGAGGCCCTCGACGAGACGGGCGGTCTCCTCGATGTCGGTCGCCAGGTCCTTCAGAACGTCGTTGATGCTGTTCATGACAGAAGCTCCTTCGGGGTCTGTCGTGCGAGGTCGGTTTCTCGTGTCGTGGCCGGTCCGGCGGCTGCCTACGAGCGGCCGCCTGAGGGTGCGGTGCGGGGGACGTCGGGGACGGGCTGTGCGAAACGGCTCGCGGCCCGGACGGCGGCGGTGAGGGACGCCCAGGCGGCGAGCTCGACGAGCTCGCGGTCGCCGGGCCACACGGCCCGGAACGCCGTCACGTCCGCATCGGTGATCTGGTACGGGGCGAGCGCGATGAGCAGGGCCAGCCGCGCGATGGGCCGCTGGTCGGGGACGAGCGGGGCGACGAGGGGCTCGAGCCAGGCACGGCTCGGGCCGGGCGCCGGGCCGTCGCTCACGGCGAGTTCGGCGTGCAGCAGCTCCCGCACGGGTTCGGGGACCCGGCGTTCGGCGGCCGCGTCCACGCCCGCGACGGCGCGGGACAGGGCCGCGGCGACGACCGGTTCGGGCCGGGCCCAGGCGAGCGCGGCCGGCAGCGGCGCGGCGGGCAGCAGGCCGAGGGCGGCTCCGGCGGTGACCGTGGTGCCGGTGTCCGGGCGCATGGCCCGCGCGACGATCCGCAGCGCCGGTCCGTGCCCGGCCCTGGGGGCCGCACCGGGCACGGGCGAGTCGGGCAGGAACAGCAGGACCATGCGGTTGAGGTAGTGGAACGTGACGGCGGTGGCCAGCAGCTCGGGCAGGTGACCGGCGGCGAAGGGCACGGCCTCGGGCGGGCCGTCGGCGGTGGTGAGGCCGCGGGCCCAGTCGGTGACGGCCGCGAGAGTCGTGGTGTCCGGCCCGGAGAGGGTCTGCAGCTTGGCGCGGTGAACGTCGACGCAGTACGCGCACTCGTTCGCCTGGGACACGCCGGTGGCGACGGCCTCCTTGGCGGCCCGGCCGGCCCGGCCCTCGACGAGGAGGGTCTCGCGCAGCAGGATCCAGCAGGCGGCGAGCGCCTCGGGCGCCGGGGAGTGCAGCGCCAGCGGCGGCGCGAGGATCCCGAACTCCCGGCGGGCCCGGCGGTAGACGTCGGCCACCAGGCCCTTCGCCTCGTGCGGCGGGACGGCGGTGACGTGCCGGATCTGCTTGAGGGAGCCTTTCACCATGGTTCTCACGAGCGGTCGCACCGCTGCCTCCTGGGATCGCGGGCCGGTTGCGTGAAGCAACTCACCGGGGAAGAGAAAGTCCTGTGAAGCAACCGACCGGCCGGCGGCAAGCGCGCCCGTCGGTACCGGTCACACTCCGGCCGGCTGCCTGGCCCCCCTGCGCAGCAACGGCAGGACCACGTCACGGCCGCTCTTGTGTCCGGTGGGTGCCGGGGCCCCGTAGTTCACCGCCACTCCCCTGCGCCGGGCCGCCGCCACGATGTGCGGCACCGCGCGTTCGGCGACGGCCGCGATGGTCATCGCCGGGTTGACGGTGAGCGCTCCGGGAATCGCGGACGCGTCGGTGACGAAGACGCCGGAGTGACCGCGCAGTTCGTTGGTGTCGTCCAGGGCCGAGGTGCGGGGGTCGTCGCCCATCCGGCAGGAGGCGAGGGGGTGCACGGTGTAGGCGCCGACCAGGTCGTTGGTCCACGGCATCACCTTGGCGAGGCCGTCCTTCTCCAGGATCTCCTTCACCTCGGCGTCGGCCTGGTTCCAGCCGTGCCAGGTGTTCTTCGTCGGCCGGTAGGAGAGGGTGCCGCGGCCGAGCATCTGCTGGGAGATGCGCAGGGCGTTGCCGGTCGTCGGCGGCGGGCCGAAGACGCCCTCGTTGTCGTCCTCGGTCATCGAGAAGATCGTCAGCCAGGACTTCCAGTTCCGGAGGATCTCCTTCTTCTCCCTGCCGAACCAGGTCGGTCCGGTGGCGTCGGGCACCTGGGCGAGGATGGTTCCCAGGCCCGGCGGGAAGTACAGCTGCTCCAGCGAGTAGCGGGAGTACTCGGGCAGCGAGCCGTCCAGCTTGTCCCAGCTGGCCACGGTCGGCCCCCTGCCGATCGCGTTGGCACCGTAGGGCAGGGCTCCCTCGCCGCGGGACAGGCCGAGGAGTTCGGCGACCTTGTCCTCGTCGAGGACGGCGGTGTTGAGCCGCTCCCCGTTGCCGGAGAAGTAGCGGCCGACCGCGTGCGGCATCGCGCCGAGGTGGGACTCGCTGCGCTGGAGGATGACCGGTGTGGCCGCGGCGCCGGCCGCCATGACGACGATCTTGGCCTGGATCACGCCGGAGCCGTTGTGCAGCCGGTAGTCCTGGTCATCGACGACGTTGTAGTGGACCCGGTAGTCCCCCTCCGCGGTCCTGGTCAGGTGCTGCACCTCGTGCAGGGGCCGGATCTCGGCTCCGTGGGCGATCGCGGCTGGCAGGTAGTTGACGGTGAGCGACTGCTTCGCCTCGAACCGGCAGCCGGCCATCATGAAGTTGCAGTTGGCGCACTTGGAGTTGTCGATGGCGACGGCGAGCGGGTTGGCGGTGCGGCCGGCGTGGTGGCAGGCCGCCGCCCACAGGCCTCCGGCGTAACTGACGTCGCTCCACTCCTGCTTGCTCACCGAGAGGGACTCCTCGATCCGGTCGTACCACGGGTCGAGGGTGTCGCGGCTGAGGGCGGAGGGCCACATACGGCGGCCGATGCTGCCCTTGCGGTCGAAGACGAAGCGCGGGGCGCGCGGCATGGCCGCGAAGTAGACGACGCTGCCGCCGCCGACGCAGTTGCCGCCCAGCACGCTCATCCCGTCGCCGACGACGAAGTCGAAGGCCCGCGTGTAGGAGGACCCCAGCTTGTAGTCGTGCTCGAAGTCGGTGCTGCGCAGCCAGGGCCCGCGCTCCAGCACGGTGACCTTCGCACCGCCGGCGGCGAGGTGGTAGGCGGTGATAGCCCCGCCGAAGCCGCTGCCGATGACCAGGACATCGGTCTTCTCGATCGCGTTGCTCATGCCGGGCTCCCGGTCGGGGTGGTGTCGGGGTGGAGGTCGGCCAGTTTGCGGCCGTAGCCGAAGTCCGCGAACCGCCACAGGCCGTCGGCGTCGGGGGCGGTGATGCCCATCGCCGCGAGACCGGGATGGCCGTCCTCGATGGCCTGCGCGGTGTGCAGGTGGGCGGCGGAGTCGAAGGCCATGTTGCAGAACAGGGAGAGCAGGACCCAGAAGTCCTTCTCCGGATGGCCCGGGGTGGTCAGCCGCTGGATCAGCCGCACCCGGTCCTCGTAGTCGAGGGCCACGAAGGGCGGCACCGTGTCGTCCGGCTCCAGTCCGGCCTCGGCCGCGTAGGCCCTGGCGTGGCCGTTGACGAGGCCGGCCAGGTCCTCCAGCCCGTCGGAGATGCCGGTGGCGTCCCAGCGCAGGAGGTCCAGGGCGCCAGCGGCGACCGCTCCTCCTCCCGTGCCGGCGCCGGCTATCGCCCGGTCGCCGGACCGGCGCTTCTCGCCGGGAACGATGGTGTCCGCATAGGCCTCGAGGGTGAGGGTCGCCTCGTCTCCGATTTCGACCCTGCGCTCGGGAATTCTTGCCGATGCCTGCAACGCGTCCTCCCGGTCTCGTTGGTGGATTCACCTGGGGTGTGGGGAGAACGTAGAACTGCCGAGTCTTTTCAAACAACTGACCTCCCTGCGCGTTCACCGAACAGCGAGTTGCATGAATGAACTAGGCGGAGTCGACGCATCGCCCCCGCCACCCCACCCAAAAGACCGTTCGATCGCCTAACGTTCCTGCCACGTATTCCTCTTCTGCCAGAAACAGGGCCTGTGCCGCGCAATGAAGAGGCACGCCGGAACAATTCGTACCGGTTCAGGGGGGTGTCAGGTTGGAAAGCGACAAGGCTCTGGAGCTGCCGACGAACTACACCCAGCGGGTCCGTATCGTCGCGTTGCTTCCGGCCGACTCCCCCCGGCTGAACGGGGTCGACCACGCGCATGTGCAGCGCCTCGCCGACATCCTCGCCTCACTGCCGCCGATACTGGTCCACCGGCCGACGATGCGGATCATCGACGGTTCGCACCGGGTGGCCGCCGCCGCCCTGATGGGCCAGGACGCCGTCGAGGTGCACTACTTCGACGGGCCCGAGAAGGACACGTTCCTGCGCTCGGTGTCCGCGAACATAGCCCACGGGCTGCCGCTGTCGACGGCGGAGCGCAAGGCCGCCGCCGAACGCATCCTGCGCTCCCACGCGGACCTCTCCGACCGGGCCGTGGCCACCTGCACCGGGCTGGACCCCAAGACGGTCGCGGCCGTGCGGCGCAGTTCAACCGTGGGGACTCCGCAGTCGAACACGCGGGTGGGCAGCGACGGCAAGGACCACCCGCTGGACCGCACCCTGGAGCGCCTGCGTGCCGCGGAACTCATGACCAGCCAGCCGGACCTGCCGCTGCGGGCCGTCGCCGAGTGGTCCGGCCTGTCCCTGGGCACCGCCCACGACGTACGCAGGCGCCTCCAGCGCGGCGAGACCCCGGTGCCGAGCCGGCGGCGCGGCAAGGAGCCGGAGCGCCGGGCACCGGACGCCGGCTCCGCCCCGGCCACCCTCGCGAACCGGGAACCGGCGGGAACCGCACCCGGGCGGCCGGCGGGCGGGCGGCCGGCGGGCGGGCGGCCGCCCGCCGTCGGCGGACGCAGCCGCACCCCGCTGGAGACGCTCCGCAATCTCGCCGCCGACCCGTCGCTGCGCCAGTCCGAGTCCGGACGCCACTTCCTGCGCTGGCTGCACACCCACTTCGTGGTGGACGAGGCATGGCGGCAGCAGGCGGGCGCCGTACCCCCGCACTGTACGGCCATCGTGGCCGAACTGGCTCTGCAGTGCTCCCACACCTGGCGCAGGTTCGCCGAGGACCTGGCCAGCCGCCGCCTGACCGACATGGGGCCCGCCGACACCGTTCGGACCACGCCGACGACCCGGAACTGAAAGGCGCGGCATCGCCATTCTCGACCACAGGGAGAAACGGTGACCTCCACCACGACCGAGCGTGCAGTCCACAGGGTGATAGACGATATGCAGGCCAATCTCGGCCAAGACCTCACCATCGACGACATGGCGCGCACCGCGATGTTCAGCAAGTTCCACTTCACCCGGGTATTCCGGGATGTGACGGGCACTTCCCCTGGACGTTTCCTCTCCGCACTCCGGCTGCAGGAGGCGAAACGCCTCCTGCTCGACACCACATTCAGCGTGGCCGACATCAGCAGTCAGGTCGGATACAGCAGCGTGGGCACCTTCAGCTCCCGGTTCAAGGCCTGCGTGGGTGTTTCTCCAAGCGTGTTCAGGGAGCTCGGCGGATTCACCTCCGCCATCGACCCCGAGGGCGACGGGGGCGACGGGCCGCGCACCACCCTGCGCGGGCAGGTGTCCCTGGCCGAGGGCCGCTCCCCCGGGCACTGTTTCGTCGGCCTCTTCCCCACACCGGTCCCCCAGGGACAGCCGGTGCGCTGCACCGTCCTGGACGGCCCCGGCGCCTTCGAGCTGCGCGACGTTCCCGCGGGCACCTGGTACCTGCTCGTCCACTCCGTCCCGTACGGCAGCGAGCACCTTCCCTCGGGTACGGGGGACGAGGGCACCGTCTCCGTCGGCCGCTACGGGCCGGTCACCGCGCACGCGGAGACCGCGCTGCTGCCCGCCGAGATCGCGCTGCGCCCTGTCGGGGCGCTGGACCCGCCCGTGCTGATGGCGCTGCTCGACCTGCGCAACAACGCGCTCGAGCAGGCCGTCGGCTGACCGGCGGCAGCGCACCGGAAGGGGGGAGGGCCACGGTACCGACCGTGGCCCTCCCCCCTTCCGGTGCGCCCATTCCGAACGCGTCAGTCGGCCTCCCGGACGGTCATCGGCAGTCCGCCGCGCATCCGCAGGGACATCATCGGTTCCGGCACGCCCCGGTGCCCCGGTACGACGTCCAGGTCCAGGTCCCGGGTGACCAGCGCGGTGACGAAGACGGCCTCCATCACCCCGAGGCCGCTGCCCACACAGAACCGGGGTCCCGCCCCAAAGGGGATATAGGCGTAGCGGGGGCGGTTGGCGGCCCGCGCCGCGTCGAAGCGGCCCGGGTCGAACCGCTCGGGGTCGTCCCACAGGTCCGGGTGGCGGTGCAGGGTGTAGGGGCAGACCAGGACGTCCGCCCCCGCCGGAACCGTGAAGCCGCCCACCTCGTCGGCCCGCTGCGCGATGCGCGGCAGGATCCACACCGGCGGGTACAGCCGCATGGCCTCCTGGACGACCTGGGTGGTGTACGTCAGTTTGTGTAGGTCGTCGGCGTCCGGCGGGCGGGCGTCGGCCAGGACGGCGCGGGCCTCGTCACGCAGCAGGTCGCGCACGTGCGGGTGGCGCGCCAGCAGGAACAGGGTCCACCCCAGGGTGCTCGCCGTCGTCTCGTGCCCGGCCAGGAGCAGGGTGACGAGTTCCTCGCGCAGGCGCCGGCGCCCCACGGCCGGGTCGTCGTGGCGGCGCGCGGCCAGGATCATCCGGGCGAACGCGTCGTCACCGGGATCGTTCTCGTCCAGCCGGGCGCTGCGGTCGGCGACCAGTTCGTCGACGGTCCGGGCCAGGTCCCTGCGGGCCCTGCGGAACCGCCGCTGGGTGCCCAGCGGCACCCAGGTCGGCACCAATCCCTGCGTCACCATGTCGAACATCGCCTGGTCCTGGACCGCCTCGAAGGCGTGGGCGATACCGCCGTGACCGTCCAGGGACGTGTCCATGAGGGTGCGGCCCAGCACGCCGAGCGTCAGCCCGGTGACTTCCTTGAGCACGTCGACGGGCCCCTGCCGGGCCCGGGTGCGCAGCAGGGCGACCAGCGCGACCGCCTCCTCGGCGACCGCTCCCGCCTGCTCGGTGATGCGTCGGGGCCGGAACGCGGGCTGGACGTTGGCGCGCTGGGCGCGCCACAGTTCGCCCTCGCTGGTGAGTAGCCCCTCCCCGAGGATCTTGCGGGACTCCACCAGGCCGATGCCCTTGTGGTAGTTGGCGGCGTTGTCGGCCAGGACGTGTTTGGCGTAGTCGGGCCGGTTGAAGATGTACATCTTCTTCGGTCCCATGGCGACCCGCACGGCGTCGGACAGCTGGGCGGCGTCCCCCATCATGCCGAGCCGGTCGACGGCGAGCTTGCGCAGCAGCCCGGGCAGGGCCCACACCGGCGGGCTCGGGGGGTGCACGCCCATGTCACACCTCCGGTGTGCGGTCGGAGAGCTGCCGGAAGCGGCCGCCGTGGAACACCAGCGGCTCGCGCTCCGGCGTCTCGTCCAGGGCGAGCACCCGTCCCAGGAAGATCGCGTGGTCGCCGCCGTCGTACGTTCGCCATTTCGCGCATTCGAAATGGGCCGCCGCCCCCGCGATCAGGGGGGCGGCGCTCTCGCGGCCCGGCAGCGAGCCGACGGCGTCGAACTGCTGCGCACCGGCGGGCCGCGAGCGGCTGGCGAAGTACCGGGCCACGCCCTCCTGGTCGGAGGCCAGGACCGACACGGCGAACGTGTCGGCCTCGGCGAGGCTGCGGTACATGCCGGCGTCCCTGCCGACGCACAGCAGGACGAGCGGCGGATCGAGGGAGACGGAGGTGAACGAATTGGCGGTCATGCCCCGTGGGGAGGTGCCGCCGGCCGTCACCACGGTCACCCCCGTGGCGAACGCCCCGAAGGCCCGCCGCAGCCGCGTGGCGTCGCCGGCGGCGGTCCACGGCGGTGCGGCGGTCAGGGCGCTCATGCGGTCCGCCCCGTCAGGGAGGTGGGCCGCGCCGCGTACGGCCGCAGCGCGCGGGCCAGGGGCTCCGGGATGAGCGAGGGCACCGTGTTGGTGTTGGGACCGCGCATGCAGGCGATGCGCTGGCGGCCACGGGCCACCAGGATCTCGGCGCCTTCGGTGACCTTGACGTAGTCGAAGGTGAACTCCAGCTGCGTCTGGCCCAGTTCGGACAGGCGCATCCGGACGGACAGCTCGTCGAAGGCGGTGATCTCGGCGAAGAACTCGCAGTCCACCTTCAGCGTGAACAGCTTGAGGTCGTCCTGCAGGTCCGCCAGGACCTCTGGCGCCTTGTCCCGGAGGAACATCTCCCGGCAACGCCCCTGCCAGCGCAGGTAGTTGACGTAGTAGACGTTGCCGACGAGGTTGGTCTCCTCGAAGCCGACGGTGTGCCGGTACTCGAAGTAGTCTTCCACCATGGTCTAGGGCTGCCCTTCAATTCGGTCCGTGTCGTGTACGAGGAAGGCGAAGACCGCGGGTTCCAGGGCGTCGCGCAGCGCGGTGACGAAGGTGGCGATGCGGATGCCACCGGCGGCGAACTCCACCCATGCCTCCCTGCGCCGGGGCAGCACGGTCAGCGGCGCTCCCGCCATGATCCCGGCCTTCTGGAGGCACTCGACGGCGCTCCACACGCGTGTTGCGGCGGTGTCGGGCGCCTCGCCCGTCTCCTTGGCGACCAGTTGCGCCACCGGGGCGTGCTCGCCGAGCAGCCCTTGCCATTCGGTCGCCGAGCGCATGCTGACCGCTTCGATGTCGCAGGCCACCTCCGAGCCGGAGACGGCGCTGAGAGTCACCCCGAGCCCGTGTGCCGCGGACATCGACAGGTGCCGGTCCGATTCGAGTTCCGGTCGCCCGTCGGGCCGGTGGCTGACCGTCACCGGGGCGCCCAGGGCGCGGGCCGCCGCGTCTGCGGTGAAGCCCCGGCGCTGGGTCACCGAGCCGGCGGGCTGTCCGCTGTGCGGCTCGACGGCGACCGCGATCCGGGCGTCCAGGACCTCTTCGAGCGTGCGCTCCAGGTACGGGCCGAGCAGGGGTGCGACCCAGGGGCCGGCCCCGTCGGTCCGGCGCACGGCGTGCAGGGTCAGTCCCTCCCAGCGCTCGACGACGGTGCCGTCCTCGTCGCGTACGGCGATGTCGTAGACGTAGATGTTGCCGTCCCGGCTGCGTTCGACGGCCGTGTACCTGAGCCGCTCCGGCACGTGGTCGCCGGAGCCGAGCGGGTGGATCCGCTCGACGCTGGAGGGCAGCAGGGTGGCGTCGGGCACGCAGACCTGGTTCCCGTGCATGAGCGCGTCGCGCATGCCCGGGTCGGCCAGCAGCAACTGCCCGGGCAGGAACCCGGCGAACCAGCCCTCGGGGTGCCGCCGCACGTCGACGTCGGCATCGACGTGCCGGGCCGCGGCCCGGTGGAAGCGGCGCAGCCGCTGGAAACGCTCGCCCTGGAACAGCAGCCCGCCGTACAGGTCGGCGGCCGGGTCGAGCGGGACCGGAGCGGTGCCCTCGGGCACCTGCTCGGGCGGTCCGTCCGGGGCCTGGGCGCCGCCGAAGACGAGCCGTGCCCGGAAGTGCTCGGCCACGAAGCCGGTGTCCTCGGCGTGCACGGCGACGTCGACGGTGTCGCGGCCGGTGACGGTGGCGGCGACACGGATCCTGGTGCTGCCGTTGGGCGGTACGACGATGGGCCGCAGGAACTCGGCCCCTTCGATGACGGGTGTGCCGCTCCAGCCGGTCGCGGCGGTCGCAACCTGCGCCATCGCCTCCATGCCCATGACGGCGGGCAGCAGCAGGTTGCCGTCGAGCAGATGGTCGGCCAGGTAAGGGTCGGTGCCCGCGTTCAGTTCCACCTCGGTGACGAGTTCGACGCCGTGGTAGCGCACGAGCGGGTTGCCGGTGAACCTCAGCAGCGGCAGCGGCGGCAGGTCGCGGCGGACGGTCTCGATGCCCTCGGTGCGGCCGCTGATGACCGTGACCACGGGAGCGTCCGGGTCGGAGATCAGACGCAGCAGGATCTCCACGCCCTGGTCGGGCGAGACGGGGGTGATGCCCTCGCGGGAGAGCGACTCGACGACGGAGAGCTTCTCGCCCATGCCTACGCCGGACCACACCGACCACTCCATGCACCTCGCGCGAAGCCGCGGGTGGGTGCGGGCGACCTCCTCGGTGAGGTCCGCCAGCCATTCGTTGGCGGTGGCGTAGTGGGCCTCGCCACGCAGTCCCGCCCGGCCGATGATGCTGCCGAAGGAGACCAGCAGCTTCAGGCCGTCGGCCCCCACCGCGTCGAGGACGGTGCGCAGACCGTCGACCTTGGGGGCGAAGGTGCGGCGGAAGTCCTCCGCGTCCAGCTCGGTCAGGGCGGCCGGTTCGTTGCGGCCGGCTCCGTGCAGCACGCCGGTGATCCTGCCGAGGGTCTTCTCCAGCTCGGCGACGGCCGCCGCAATCTGTTCGGGGGCGGTGACGTCGGCGCGCGCGTAGTGCACGCCGACGCCGCTGTCGGCCATCCGCGCCAGGTTCTCGGCGAGTTCGGTGTCGGCGGCCGGGTCCGACCGGCCGAGCACGGCCAGCTTCGCCCCGGTCCGCCGGGCGACGGCCAGGGCGCACTCGGCGGAGATGCCCTTGCCGCCGCCGGTCACCAGCAGCACGTCCGTGGCGTCCAGCGGGAGGTCGGTGGACTCCTGCTGGACCGGCAGGGCCCGCAGGGTCGGCACGCGCCGCACCCCGGCCGCGTTGTAGTGGGCCTCGGCGAACCGGTCGGTCGCGCGGACCTCTGCCACGACCCGGGCCACCGCGTCCCCGTTCAGCGGGGTCTGGACGATCGTGGTGCGCAGATGCGGGGCCTCCTGGTGCAGGGTCTTGGCCAGGCCTGCCGCGCCGCGCCCGTCCTGCACCAGGACGAACCGTCGTCCCCGGTCCCCCGCCAGGGCGCTTCTGGCGGCGGCGAGTACCTCGTCCACCTCCTGCCGGGTGCAGCCCCTGGGCAGGACGGCGAGGACACCGCTGCCGGTGCCGGCACCTTCCAGCGCCGCCTTCAGGTCCTGGCAGAAGGCCCGGTCGGCGGCGCCGAACAGCTCCCACGTGCCGCACTCCTCGGCGGCCCCGGCCGGCTGCGCAGCCACCTCCTGCAGGTCCACGGCGAACGGCCGGGCCCAGGGCGCGGCACCCGCCACCGCGGCGGCTCCGGCGCCCTCGGCCGCCGTCGCGCCGGTGCTGACCAGGGTGTCCAGGGCTTCGGCGAGTTCGGTGAGGCTGGCGGTGGCGAAGTTGGTCGACATCTGGGTCGGCGCTATCCCGAGGCGGGCCGCCGCGAGGTTGACGATCTGACCGACGGTGATGGAGCTCAGGTGCAGGTCGTCCAGGAGCCGGCTGTCCGGGTCCACGAGTTCGGCCGGGAGTTCGGCGCGCTCCGCGACCAGACCCCTCAGCACGTCCAGCGCCGGCTCCCGCTCCGCGGCCGTCTCCTCGGTGACGGGGGACGGCCCGCCCATGGGCGTCGCGGGCACGGCGGCCGGGGGTGCCTGGGTGTCGGTGATGCGTGCCGGTGCCGTGGTCCCGGCGACCGGAACCTGCGGGGTGGCCGGGCGCGGGGCCCGGGCAGGGGGCGCGCCGTCGCGGGGCGCCTGCTCGCACGGACTGGAGAGGAAGGAAAACTCCTGACCGACCTTCAGCGGCCGGATCAGCCGGTCCCGGAACAGGCCCTCGAGCGCGATGGGGGCGCCTGCGGCGAACGCGGCGCCCGCGACGCCGAGAAGGCCGCGCAGTGACTCGTCGTCGGTGTCCAGTGCGACGGCCGGGACGTCCGTCGCCGCCCGCGCCATGCCGCTGAGCACGCGACCCGGGCCGACCTCGACGAACAGGTCGGCGTACCGGGCCGCTTCGCGCACCGCCTGGGTGAAGCGGACGGGAGCGGTGATCTGACGGCTCAGCAGCGCCGGTACGTCGGTGTCCCGGTCCAGTTCGGCACCGGTGACCGTGGAGACGACCCTGCCGTGGACCTGTCCGAGGCCCGCGTCGGCCAGCCAGGTGCCGAACGCTTCGGCCGCCGGGGCGACCAGGGGGGAGTGGAAGGCGTGGGAGACGGGGAGCCGGGTGCAGTCCACCCCGGCCTCACCGGCCCGGCGCTCGACGTCCCGGACCGCCTCGACGGGTCCGGCGACCACGGTCTGTTCGGGTCCGTTGTATCCGGCGACGACCACGTCGAGGCCGGTGATGAGCTCCTCCGCCCGCTCAGAGGACGCGTGCAGGGAGGCCATGGTGCCCGAGGCGCTGTGCAGGGCCATGGCCCTGCCCCTTACGCGCGCCGCCTCCAGCAGCGTCTGCTCGTCGAAGGCGCCGGCCCAGTGCAGGGCCGAGAGCTCGCCGAGACTGTGGCCGACGGCGACGGTCGCCCCCAGGCGCAGCGCGTCGAGGACGCGCAGGCCGGCGGTGGTGCCGGTGACGATGCGCGGCTGGGCCACGTCGGTGGCGACCATGTCGCCGGTGCTCGGCAGGCCGGCCCGGTCGAAGACGTCGGCGGCCTGGGCGAACCGGCGGCGCAGCGCGCCTCCGCCGGTTCCCCTGCCGGAGCCCTGTCCCGGGAAGAGGAATCCGATCCGGGCCGGTCCGGTGGCCTTGCCGAGGAAGCTGCGCGTGTCCGCGGCGGTGTACGTGCTCTCGCCGGACTCCAGCAGGCCGACCAGGTGCCGCAGGCGCCGCTCGGCGTCCTCCGGGGAGGAGACGACGACGGCTGCGCGGTGCGGCCTGCCCCGCAGTTCGCGCTGGAGGGTGGCGGCCAGGTCGGCGACCTGGCCGTAGGACACACCGGCGACGAAGTCGGCGACCTCGGTGATCCTGGTGCGCAGGTGTCGGGGCGAGTCGGCGTCGAGGACGAGCAGTTCGCAGTCCTGCGGGGAGTCCGCCAGTGCGACGGGCCGGCGGTGCGCCGGCGGTCGGTGCCGGGTGGTGGGTTCGTCGAGGACCACGTGCGTGTTGATGCCGCCGAAGCCCATGGCGGTGATGCCGGCCCGGCGCGGTACGTCCTCGGGCCAGGGTTCCGCCTTGCGCAGCGCCTTGAGGTTGGCCCGTTCGCCGGTGAGCAGGTCGTGCGGGTCGACGGTGCCGATCGACGGCGGGACGGTGTGGTGGTCGAGGGCGAGGACGGCCTTGATCAGGCCCGCGATTCCGGCGGCGGCCTTGGTGTGGCCGATCATGCCCTTGATCGAGGTGATGGCCGCGACGGGGACGTCCGGGCCGGCCGCGGCGCGTTCCTCGGTGAGCGCGGTGAGCTCGGTGGTGTCGCCGACGGCGGTCCCTGTGCCGTGGCCCTCGAACAGGCGAACTGTCTCGATGCCGAAACCGGCCCGCTCGTAGGCGCGTCGCAGAGCCAGCCGGTAGCCGCTGACCTCGGGCCGGGTGATCCCGCCCTGTCCGTCCGAGGAGATGCCCCAGCCCGCGATGGTGGCGTAGATGCGATGGCCCGCCGCGAGGGCATCCTCCTCGCGCATCATGACCACGATCCCGCATCCCTCCCCCGGCCAGAAACCGTTGGAGCCGCGGTCATAGAGCTTCATCTCCCCCTTGGCGAGGGCACCTGTCTTCGCGAAGCCGATGATCTCGAACGGGTCGATCGACAGGTCCACGCCGCCGGCGACGCCGACGTCGATGTCGCCGGAGAGCAGCGCGGTGCCGACCGTGGTGACCGACAGCAGGGAGGAGGAGCACGCGCCGTCGACGGTGTATCCGCCGCCGCCCAGGTCGAAGTGGTTGCAGATGCGGCCCGCGATGGTGTTGGCGAGCCCTCCGGCCAGCGAGTCCTCGTCGATGGCCGGGAAGGGGTCCTTGTACGAGGTCTCGACCTCGGCGAGGAAGTCCGCGATGCGGGCGTCGTCCCAGCCGTCCTGGCTGGCGAGGGCCGAAGCCATCACCCGCCGTACGTAGGGCCAGCGCAGCCGCATGACGTTGGCGCGGGTGAATTCGCCGGTGAGCGTGTTGCCCACCACCACTCCGGTGCGCTCGCGCGGCAGTCCCTCGCCGCCGGGGAATCCGGCGTCGGCCAGGGCCCGTGCGGCGGTGTCGAGGGCGAGCCAGTGCGTCATGTCCGTCGAGCGGAAGGTGCTGCCCGCGATGCGGTGGGCGATCCGGTCGAACTCGTAGCCCTCGAGGACGGCGGCGTTGCGCGCGTAGAAGGTGTCGGGGGTGGCCGGGTCGGCGTCCCAGTAGTCGTCCAGGTTCATGCGGACGTCGGGCAGTCGGCGGAAGGCGCGCCGTCCGGCGACGGCGTTGTCCCACAGTTCCTGGGGCGAGTCGGCGTCGGGGTAGCGGCATGCTATGCCGACGATGGCGATTCTGTTCATGCTGTCACCGGAACCTTCCGAGTCGGCGCCTGGGCCGCGGGCGGGCAGGCGCAGGCGTCCGCCGGGCAGGCGCACGCCGGTGCGGCGTCCCGGTCCGTGGCCTGTTCCACGGCGGCCAGCGCCAGGGCCTCCTCGGCACGCCGCTTGGCCACGATGTCCGCGGTCCACAGGAAGGTGCCCCGGATGGCGCAGACGAGCGCGGTGGCGAAGAAGAGGCCGTAGGCCACGCTCATGGCGGTTAGGACGCCGTACATGGCCGCGACTCCGCCGCCGAAGGCGATCTGGCCCCACTTGGAGGAGGGAGTCGTGCCGGGGTCCGTGATCATGTAGTTGGTGAAGAGCATGAACGCCACGCCGGTCATCATCGCCAGGGCGGCCGGGATGGAGGTGTCGAACATCAGGCCGCGCACGATGGCCTGGAGGGCGAAGCCGCCGACCCAGGCGAGGATGAGCCACATGCGCTCGGTGAGCTTGGCGTTGAGCATCGTGCCGAAGACGATGATGATCGCCGGGACGAGCCAGTCGAAGCCGCCGTCGATGTACTCGGTGAACTGGTACGGCGGCGCGATGGAGGCCCACGGGAACAGCAGCAGGATGACGGCGATGCCGAAGTTCGAGGGATTCATGACGTGCCGCATGCGGCCCTTGAGCGGGGCCCTGAGCACCCACTTGGTGCCGACGGCGACGATGACGCCGAAGATCATGACCTCGACGACGTCGTTGACGTAGGAGAGCATGTTCACCGCGAGTGCGGTGATGTGGGCCGGCAGCAGGAACTCCATCAGGCCCTTGAAGCCGTTGCCCCGGAAGCGGGCGGCGCGGCCCTCGGCCCGGGCGCCGATCGCCTCCAGGGCGATCTCCAGCGTGTAGGCGGTGGCCAGGGCGATGAAGGGCCAGGTCCAGGGCTGCTCGAAACCGAGCACGGTGTAGCCGAAGACGTTGAGCACAGAGATCGAGATCGCGAATCTCCGCAGCGCCGTGACGACCTTCGTGTTGTGGCGCGGGGCGGTCTGGGACGGGGACATGATCACTTCTCCTTGGCCTGGATGCCGAGTTCGAAGCCGTGCCGGCCGGGCTCCATCCGCAGCTTCTGCTCGTGGACGTCGCCGCTCCGGTCACGCCAGGTCAGCACGACGGGCAGCGGTCCTCGGACGCCCTTGCCCAGGCCGATGTGCACGTCGGTGCTGCGCTTGCCGGAGTGGCCTCCTCCGCCGTCGAGGCGGGCGATGCGCTTGGTTCCGTCGGGTAGTTCGACACAGACCTCGGCGCCCACCACGGGGGCTCCGTCGGGGTGGGTCAGCGTCAGTTGCATGGAGGAACCGGTGTTCTCGCTGACGTTGCGGAAGAAGGCCGGCTCGCCCCACTGCCGGGCGACGGCCATGTCGAGGCGGCCGTCGCCGTCTACGTCGGCCGTGGCGATGCCGCGGGTCGGGACGGGCTCGCCGATGCCGAGCTCCTGGGAGAGGTTGGCGTACCGGCCGGTCTTCTCGTCCAGGGCGAAGAACCGCATCCGCTGGCTGCCGGCCAGATCGTCGCCGACCTGGACGTTGGGCCACCATTGCGGGTTGGAGACCAGGGCGTCGTTGGCGGTGGCCAGCTCCTGCAGCTGCGGCCAGCGGTTGTTCTTGCCCTTGAGGAAGCCGAGGGCCTGGGTGATCTCCAGGTTCCCGTCGTTGTCGAAGTCGCCCATCTTCACGTCCCAGCCCCAGCCGGACCAGGCGAGCCCGAGGGAGGAGGACTTGTCCTCGTAGAGTGCCTCGCGCTCCAGGAAGCGGCTCCGCAGCTCGGCCTTGCTGTCGGCCCGGCTGACGAAGGCGAAGTTGGACTCCTGGATGCCGAACGATGTCGTGATGTTGCTGATGAACATGTCGTACAGGCCGTCATGGTTCAGGTCGCCGAAGTCGATGCCCATGCCCTTGAATGAACTGCGGCCCAGCTCCTTGGACTTGGGGACGGCACCGGAATGCTCGGACTTGACCTCGCGGAACTTGATCTCACCGGGGCGGGAGACGTTGTGCAACAGGGCCGAGGTGCCGAAGTCATGGGCGAGGTACATCTCCGGCAGCCGGTCGCCATCGAGGTCGGCGGCCGAGGCGCCGAGTGACCAGCCCTTGTCCAGGCCCTGTGGGACGGAGCCGTCGGTCTTCTCGTAGCCGTCCTCCGTCCAGCGGAAGAAGTGACCGCCGCCGCCGTTCTGGGCGTGCGAGAGGGAGTCGTTCATGGTGACGCCGCCGTCCTTGGAGGGGTCCAGGACGGGGCTGTCGGGGAAGTAGTTGCCGATGAAGATGTCGTTGTGGCCGTCACCGTCGAAGTCGGCGACGGCGGCGGTGTTGGAGTTCCACAGCGGCCCGGTGTACTTCTTGCCGGGCTTCCCGGGCAGCAATTCGGTGGGTTTGAAGGAGTCCGCCGTCAGCGGCGCGCCCTCGACGCCCTCGTTGACGAAGATGACGGGGGTGCGGCCCCAGTAGTAGACGAGGAGGTCCATCGCGCCGTCCTCGTTGTAGTCGCCGGGCATGCAGCCCATCGGCGCCATCGTCGTGCTGACGCCGAGCGGCGCCGGGTCGAGCGCGAAGGGTGCGTAGGCGTCCTTCCGCGTCGGTGCGGGAGTGACCACCGCCTGGTCGATGCGCGGGTCGCTGATGCACAAGTCGTTCGGCAGCCCGTCGCGGTCGAGGTCGTTGAGGGCGATGCCCGCGCCGACCGAGGAGATCCACGCGTCGATGTGCTTGTAGGCCTTGTTGACCTTCCGGACCTCTTGCTTTTCGAAACCGCCCGGCATGGATATGGACATTTTCTCGAACGCGAATTTCTCCGTTATTTTGTCGACCTCGGACGCCGACGAATCGGGAAGTCGCACTCCGTAGAAGGTCCCCACCATCAGGGCGAGGGCGATAATTCCCGGTGAATTTCTGCGTACCCAGTTCTTCGTGACCGTCACTGGTCGGCACCTTTCCGGAGCAGCGAAAGAGAAGCGAGTTCGGCGGCGATGTCGCGCCGCCATGTCTCGTAGGCCGGAGAGGCGGCCTGCGGATCGGCCGTACGCGGTCTGAGGTCCCGGCACACGTGGGCGGCCTGCTCGGCCGTTGTGCCGCACATGACGCGAGCCGCGAGGTGGGTGTGCTCGATGACGGTGTCCGCCTTGATACGTGCCTCAACGGCGAACGCGGAGCCCTGCGCGAGCGCCCAGCGGTGCCCGCCGGCCCCCTCGGCGAAGCTCCGCAGCTCGTCCTCGTCCGCCCCGCCCGCGTAGGTGCAGGCAAGCCCGGCACCCGCGTACAGGTCGCCGTGGCGGTCCTCGGGGTAGGCGCGGATCAGATCGGCGACGACCTCGGGGTCAGTACCTCCAACGAACCACAGGGCCCGGCCGATGCCCTGGTCGATGGCGTTCGCCGTGTAGTGGTTATGCCCGCCACGCCAGCGAAAGGGGTGCTGGACCTCGGGTGTGCGGACGTAGGAGCCCGTCTTGAAGTACGCCTGGTGGAAGCCATATCCGTCCAGGGCGAGCCAGCGCAGCAGGGGGTCGGTGGTGCCGATGTCGGGCCACAGCGGCTTGGGCAGACGTGCCATCGCCCAGCCGATGCCGACATGGATCATGTAGTCGTGGTGACGGCCGCGGCCGGCCAGCAGGCCGGCCAGGCGGCCGCTGTGCCCCGGGAGCGCGTCGTGGATCACGGCACCCATGCCAGCGCCCTCGTACGCGAAGCCCCGCACGTCCCGGGGGACGGCTTCCAGCATCTCCTCGGTCTCGTCGGCCGAGGCCGCCTCCATCGCGCAGGCGTAGCCCTGGAGGAAAGTCTCGCCGATTCTCTCCAGCCGCGCCTTGGCCTCCGCGTCCTTCACGTGAAATCCGCGCACCTCCATGGTCGTTTCCGAAACGGGAGGTGTGAACAATCTGCGCCGAAAAGCTCCAAACCCAGTGGCCACGGTAATGACCCGCCCCTCTCAGATCCCTGGAATTTCGCCAGCAAATCAAATTGAGCCAGGGGGCGGGACGGCGCGTCTACTTCATACGTGCTCAACGAAGGAGAACGCGGCGAGTCGTTCACGCACCTGTGCGCGCCAGACCTCGTAGGCGGGTGCGGCGGCGCTACGGACGACGGCCGGGGCGCAGTCGTCGGCGAGCCGGGCGGCGGCCTCGGCGGACAGTCCGGTGAACGCCTCGACAGCGGCGTCGGTGTGCCCGGGCACGAACCCCGCGTGGTGGCGGGCCTTGGCGGCGAACACCGACCCCTGCGCCAAGTGCCCGAGGTCGGAGCACGACTCCTGACGCAGCAGGGCCAGCTCCGCCGGGGTGCTCCCGCCGGCGAAGGTCGCGGCGAGACCGACACCGCTCCACAGGTCCGCCTGCCGGCCGCCGGCGAACGCCCGGACGGCTGCGGCGACGTGCCGGGCGTGGCCGCCGTGGATGAACCACAGGGCGCGTCCGACCCCCTGGTCGAAAGCACGGCGCCAGTAGGAGGGGTCGCCGTCCCAGCCGTACGGGTCGTCCAGCCGCTGGCGGGTCACCCAGGTCTCGGTGTCGAAGTAGGCGCGGTCGAAGCCGTAGCCGTCAACGCACAGCCAGTTCATCGCCGGGTAGTACTCGGCCCCGGACAGGTCGGGGACGATCTTCTTCCACAGCGGTCGCGGCAGCTTGGCCATGGCGAAACCGATGCCGATGTAGTTCAGGAAGATGTGCGGCCTGCCACCGCCGGTGAGCAGGCCGCGGGTGCGGTGACCGGTCCGGCCCAACGCGTCGCGGATGGCGCAGGCCATGGTGGCACCCTCGTAGGCGAAACCCCGGTGCTCGGGGTCGACCAGGCTCAGGCGGCGTTCGGTGGTCGCGAGATCACGGTCCTCGATGCCCCATTCGAAGCCGGTGACGACGGCCTGCGGAACGGCTTCCAGTTTCCGTGCGCGCTCGCCGTCCGGCACCGTGAAGCCCCGGCCGGAGAAGCTCACTTCCTCCAATGACGGGGCCATGGCCATCCTGCGCAGGGCTCCCAGTACGGGCATGTGCGTGCCTCCTCCCTACGAGCCGCTCCGCCGGCGGCCGGTGAGCCATCGTGGGTGGTCCGGCCCGCGCGGGGCATCTTCGGCCGTGCCCTCCACGTCGTTCAGCGGATGCGGCGCACCTGGACCTCCTCGTCGTGCACGGCCCGGCCGCACTCCGCACAGCGCAGCTCCACGTGGACGGGGCTTTCGCAGCCGACGTGGTCCGCGCGGCGGGGCGGACCCAGTTCGTGCGGCAGGTTGCGGTCGCCCCACTGCATCAGAGCGAGGACGGCGCAGGTGAGGTCCCTGCCCGCCGGGGTGAGCCGGTACTCGTGCCGGACGGGCTTGTCCTGGTAGGGGACGCGCTCCATGACACCGTGCTCGACCAGCCGGGTCAGGCGGTTGGTCAGGACGTTCCTGGCGATGTCGAGGTTCTCCAGGAAACCTTCGAAGCGGCTGGTTCCGAGCAGCGCCGTACGGATGATCAGGAGCGTCCATCGCTCCCCGATCACTTCGAGCGTCCGGGCGAGGTTGCAATCCTGCCCTTCATACGTATGTCTCAACATCTGATCACACCGGAATGAGTGGCCGTTCGGGGGTTCCGGGGGCGGATTGCGGTGTTCACGCCGCAGCCAGGAGGCGGCGGTCGGGCACCATTGCGGCTGGCCGGGTGAACCGGTCGTAAGCGTAGGCGGCCGAGACGAGCGTCATGTGGTGGTGCCAGCCTGGGTAGGACCGGCCTTCGAAGTCGAGCAGTCCGAAGCCGTCCCTCATCTCGCGCACGGCTTGTTCCGCCCGTGGCAGCAGCCGCGCAAGCGCGAGCACGGACTCTGTGCGGGCGTGGGTGAGGCTGGTGAGCCAGAACTGGGCCGGGCGGCGTTCGCCGTCGGGTCGGACGGCCAGCAGCCGGTAGGTGCGGTGGGCGTGGGCACCTGAGGAGCCTTGACCCGGCAGGCGTACGAAACTGGCGGCGACCATCGTGTGGCGGCCGTCGCCGTCCCGGATGGCCACTGTCTCGGTATGGGCTGGCATACCGCTGCCTTCCCCCAGAAGGCTGCTCGCCGCGAGGACCAGGCCGTGGCGGTCACCGCTGTGTGCACGCTGCATCCGCAGGTGCCGGCCGACCATCACATGCAGGTTGCCGGGTACCGGGACGACGAAGTCGCGTCCGCGTAGGGCAAGCCCGTGCAATAGGGTCCGGACGCCGAAACCGGCGGCCGGGTCCAGGCTGCAGACGACCGGGAGAGGAGCGGTTCCGGCGCTTTCGGCGAGTGAGTCGATCAGGTCGAGGGCGTGCTGCTCCGCGGTGCGCAGTCCGGCGTCGGCCGGGATGCGGGCGCGACGGCGGCGTTCGGGGTCTTTGGCCCAGGAGCCCGGCAGCAGCAGGCGCCAGTCGACCGGCGCGGCTGCGTCCGCCGAGGCGAGGAAGGCGCCGACGCCGACCTGACAGGTAACCGACCGTCCGGTGGAGGGCATGAAACGGCGGTGGACTCCGCAGGAGTGCTCTCCCCGCTTGCGCAGTACGGCCTGGTCGACCACCCATGCTCTGGGGGTCGCCTGTCGCTCCACCCACCTGCCCAGTTCCGCCCTGACCGGATTCCATTCCCAGGGACTCGCGTTGACGAACTGGTGGAGCGACTGGGAGGTGGCGGGCGAGGCCGAGATCGTCGCGGCGAGCCGGCGGACCGACTTCTTGCCCGGCGTGGTGAGCAGTCCCTGCACATAGGCGTGTGCCCACCGGCGCTGGTCGGCACGGGGCAGGCCCTCGAAGATCTGCTCGGTGAAGACCGGTATCGAGGTGCTCCCATACGTCAACGCTCGTCCAGCCATGGCAAGTTCCCTCCCCTGGATCGGTCCGCGGCTGCCGACCGCGCTAAAATAATAGCGAACAACCTCTTTTTTTCTCGACTCAGGGGAGTTGACGAATGCACTTCACCAAGTCGACCGGCCCACCGCGCTGTGACCGGGATGTTCATCCACTGGACTCCGCACCCGTGCCCCCCGGACCGCGGTCCGTCACGAAGGCCGGTTGTACGGGGAAGACCGCCGAGGTTCCGCCCGTGGTCGGTATCCGGGCACAGGGTTGAGGAGGCGACATGGTGAGGCAGGAGAGGGCCCTGCGGACCCGCGCGGCCGTGATCACGGCGGCTTCCGTGGAGTTCGCCCGCGCCGGCTACGACGGCACATCGCTGTCCCGGATCAGTCAGCTGGCCGGCATGTCGGTCGGGGCGCTGACCTTCCACTTCCGGACCAAGCAGGAACTGGCCGACGCGGTGCAGGCGGAGGGACGGTCCGTAACGCTGGCCGCACTGGAGGTCCTGGCTCTCGAGGACCGCCTGGCGTTGTGCCGGGTGGTTGACCTCACCCTCGAGCTGGCCCGGCTGATGGAGGAGGAACCCCCGGTCCGCGCCGCCATCCGGTTGAGCAGGGAACGCCCCGGCTCGGTCTCCTGGTCGCACGCCTGGCTGCCGACCGTGCACAGGCTTCTCGACGAGGCGTACACGGCCGGGCAGTTACGGGAGAGCGCTCGGTCCGCCGACGTGGTAACGCTGGTCGAGTATCTGACCGACGGTGCGGAGGTGTACTTGCGCAGCAGGGTCGCGGACGAGTCGGAGCTCGGGAACGCCGTCGCGCGGCTGCGTATCATCTGGAAGCTCGTCCTCACCGGGGTGTCGGCCAGCACCGTCGGCCCAAAGCACCCACAGCACCCCACGGACGACGAAGCACCGTCACCGGACTTGCGGCCCACGGCCCCCGAACCTACGTAACGCCCTCAACCGCCCGACCGGGCGACCACCACCGACCGGTACCACGCAGCAGCGTCGCCCACCCACGTCAGCGGCGACGGCTCCACAGAACACCCGGCGACGTGCCAGACCTCGCTGCTCCGGTACCAGTGATCGGTGGCGACCAGGGCGAACTGGCGCTCACTCACAGGGATCCGCGCGGCTCTCAGCCGCTCCAGGCACTCCTCCCAGGGCAGATCCGCCGTCACGGACGGCAGCACGTCGTGCCGCGACAGCGTGCACAGCAGTTCGCCCACGCGCACCGGCCGGGGATGGCTCGCATGCCAAACGCCGCGGCTACTGACCGGCCCGGGGACAAGTCCGAGGCGGGCGACAAGCCGCGCCAGGTCGTTCACGGCCACGACGGACACCCGGCCCCGTCCGCCGTCCCACATCGCGGGAACGGCGCGCAGGCACCGGGCCAGCAGCGGCACGACCCAGCGGTCCCCCCGTCCGAGCACCAGCCCCGGACGCAGAACGGTCGCGCCTGCGGCCAGGGCGTACGTCTCCCCGGCCAGCCGGGTGCGGCTGGCCGGGGAGACGGGTGCGGGGACGACCTCATCCACCCCGAGCCCCCGGTGCGGGCCGAGGCCGTACACCGCCGCCGTCGACAGGTGCACGATACGGCTCACGCCGGCCCGGGCCGCCTCCTGCATCAAGGCGGCCGTCCCGTCGACGTTGACCGCAGCACACTCAGACTCGTCCGGGCTGATGACGGCGGCCATGTGGAGGAGCACATCGGCGTCCTCGCACACGCCACGCAGCGTCCGGGGCTGCGCCAGGTCCGCCCGGACCCACTCGTCGGCCGGTCCGGTGCCCTCCGGCCGGCGCCTGCCGACCACCCGGACGAGCAAGCGTTCCTCCTCGCCCGCAGCTCCCGGACCGCGGTACCCGGCGAGTTCGCGGAGCACCGCCGAGCCGATGAATCCGGTGGCGCCGGTCAGCACCACGCGTAACGGTCTCATGCGGCCAGCCGCTGGACGTCCGCCGGGAACGAGATCTTCGTTCTGGTTTGTGGGGTGGCGAGGGCGGGCAGCAGGTAACGCCACATCGAGACGATGCGTTCCGGCAGGTCGGCGCGTCCGGTGGAGATGTTGGAGAACACCTGGATGCCGCTGTAGGCACCGACGAGGACGTTGGCGAACTCGGCTTCGTCGACGTCGGCCAGCAGTTCTCCCCGCTTGCGAGCCTCCTGCAACAGGGCGCGGAACTCGTTCACCCACTCCTGGTACGCCGTGTCGTCATGCGCCCCGAACTCGCCCTGCTCGACGGCGAGTCGCACGCTGGCCCGGAACAGCACATTGTTCTGGAGCTCGCGGGCGAGGAAGAAGGTGAGGTCGACCAGCTTCTGCAGTCCGACCGTCTCCCTGGAGAAGTGCACGAAGTCCTGCTGGTGGGCCAGCACAGCTTGTGCCAGCCTTCTCTTGGACTTGAAGTGGAAATACATCCCGCCCTGGGTCACCTGGGCACGGTCCATGATCTTACTGATGCTGGCTCCGCTGTAACCGCACTCGTCGAAGATCTCTGCGGCCGCGTACAGGATCGTCTCCCGGGTCTTCACAGCCCGTTCCTGCTTCGGCTCAGTCATCTCTGTGCCTCGATCACTCTCGACAAAAAAAACGAACGCCCTTATTTTACAGGTCAACGCCTTCGGTCGGTAGGCAGGAGGCGCCCACTCACGCTGCTTCCGGGGGGATAGTCATGCTCATCACTGCGGAGAACCCTGCCGTTGCGAGACCGCTCCTGACCACAACCGTCGCCAAGGAGTACGTGCACCGAGCAGCCCTGGCGGAGGTGTTCCTCACCGGATGGACGAAGGCGGGATCCGCTTCGTTCACCGTGAGTGCCCAGTGGCCGCGCAGCCACAGCTTCTACGAGTGCGAGAACGGGCTCTACGACCCGCTGCTGCTCTGCGAGACCGTGCGCCAGACGTTCCCTCTGCTGACGCACGTCGCCTACGACGTCCCGCTGGGACACCAGTTGAGCTGGTCCCGCTTCCAGTACTCGGTCAACCTGGACGCGATGCGGCTCGAGCGGAATCCGGCCGAGCTCGAACTGCACGTGACGTGCTCGGACGTCCGCTTCCTCCGGTCACTGCCCGCCTCGATGTCCATGCACATCGAGGCGGTACGCGACGGCACGCTTCTCGCTGTGGCGGACACGCACTTCGGCTGCCACACCCCCGCCGTCTACCGTCGGCTGCGCGCCGGACGGGCCGGCGACTTCGGTGCCTTCGTGAACGGGTCGGCGCCGCCCCCGCCGGTCAAGCGGACTGCGGTGAACCGCCACCGGCTGCGGGACATCGTCCTGTCGCCCACACAGCAGCAACAGCGCTGGCAGCTGCGCGTCGACACCACGCACCCGGTGCTCTTCGACCACCCCGTCGATCACGTGCCCGGGATGCTGCTCCTGGAGTCGGTACGCCAGGCGGGGCACGCCCTGCAGCCGTTCTCGACCGGCGTGATGCCGGCGTCGATGGACGCGACTTTCAAGAAGTACGTCGAGTTCGACGAACCCTGCTGGATCGAGGCCGACGCGACCGCCGAGACCACACCGACGCGCAGCGGACGCCGGACGATACGCGTCAACGCGCTCCAGGGGGAGGGGCTGGCCTTCTCCGCGACGGCCGAGATGGTCGACACCGCGCCGTAACGAGCCACGGCCCGCCTTCGGGCGGGCCGTTAGCGGGTTCACCGCCACGAAAGAGTTTTAAGGGCTGGACCCAGTGTGCCACCACTGGGCTCACAGCCGTGCGTCATGCCGCCCGTCGAGCCGGCTGCTCGACGGGCGAAGGCCCGTTGGGATGCCACTCCACCAGGGCCCTCGTCGGTTCCGGCTGAACCTCGAAGCCACGCAGACGGCTTCGTCATGCCCCTTCACCAGGAGACGCCTTCATCATGGAGCAAAGCTCCGCCATTGACCAGTCCTCTCAGCCCTCATCCGCAACCACGCTCCCTTTTGGGCAACTTTCCGCACCACGCGGACCCGACCGGACCCTGAGGTCCGGCGGCGCCCTGCCACCACCCCCCAGCACACACGTACGGCAGCGGGTCAAAGTCCCCATGCGACTGGTGGAGTCACCCCACTACTCGGACGCCGCTCTCAGCGTCTATGTCAAGGTCAAGGCGCTGGCACAGCGGCCCGAAGGATGCACCGCCGGAATCGCCACGCTCGCCTCGTACCTGCGACTGTCCGAGTCGACCGTGCAACGCGGCCTGGCCCAGCTCCGCGCGGTCGGTCCCGACGGCATCGTGGAGTTACCGGAGAGCCGGCGCAGATCCCTTCCGGGCGGATACGGAACGACGGCCCGAAGAAGAGTCAGGCAGATGGCCCCGCAGGAACGATTCGTCTGGCTGCCGGTGACCGCCAGCGAGTGCCTCCGCCCGCGCCTGCTGCGCGCCTTCGCCGTGATCGCCTACGCCGTCGCCCAAAAGTACCCGCTGACCTCCCGCGTACTCGCCGAGGTCCTCCGCCACCACTCGGGACGCCGGGCCGGCCTCCCCCTCACCACGAGCGCCGTCACCCATATCGTCGATGAGCTCGACGTGTCGGGCTGGATCACCGTCCACCACCGGGCCGGCGAGCACGGGCGGCACCTGTTCGGGGTCCACGACGGTCGTTCCGGCCCCGGCCGTGCGACCGGAATGACTGCTTCCCCAGCCTTCCTAGATGACCGATCAGGTACCCGGGTTGATGAAGGGTCGCTCGCGTACAAGGAAGACCACAGAACTGACCGACCCGATGACGAGGCTGCCCGCACCCCATCCGCCGCAGGCGAGAGACAGGTGGATAAGGAGGCAGTCTCCGCGATCACACCGCGGCCGGTACCGGGCCACGGCAGTCTCGCGCTTCGCACGGAGGGCGCAGGCCTCTCCCCCACTCACACAGGCCGCACTGGCGGCAGCCGGACGAGCCGTCCCTACACGGGCCCGCAGCTGACTTTCAGTCCTCGGCTCCATGCGGTGCTGGAACCCGTACGCTTCCTGCTTGAGCACGTGAGCACCTACATGCAACGGCGCCTGGGGCAGGAGATCGCCCGGCAACTCGATGCCGGCATGGGCGTCGAACGCCTGCACAGCCGCCTCACACAACGGCTCGCCGGGACCATGGTCGAGGACATTCGCGACCCCGGACGCTGGCTGCTCGGTGTGGCCCTGCCCCGCTGGGGCTGCGCGGACCCGGACTGCGAGACCGGCACTCTCTGGTCAACTGGCAGGCGCTGCCGCGCCTGCCAGGAGGCGGCTGCGGACCGACGCGTCCCGCTGCGGGGCGAGGAAGTCATACCCACCCCGCCCCCACCTCTGTCGGCCCCACCGAGCCGTGCCACCGGTGACCAGCAACACCACCTCCGGCGGAAGGAACAGCATCCGGGCCTCCCGGCCCGGACACCACCGGAGGCGTCGGGACCGGTCGTGGTGGACCGCTGCCGCGGCCGGGGGGGAACCTGCGCCCGAAAGGCCCCCTATGGCCTGTGCTGGCGGTGTCGTGTGGAGGCCGAGGGGCCGGCCAGAACAGGCTCTCGCGGCACGTCCTCGTGGTTTCCTTCGCCGGGGAGGGGCAGGACGCCGTCGTCCGGCTCCGGGTGGTAGGCCACCCTGATGCTGCGCTTCTCCCGCCACAGGTGGAAGACCGCGAGCCCCAGAATGACCGTTCCGACGAGGTTGGCGACGAAGTGCCACCAGACCCGGTACGTCGTCAGCGCGACGCCCGGTTCGATCGCGCCGAACCAGGTGGACAGACCGATGGCCCGACTGGCTCCCAGCGCCACAGACAGGGTCAGAACGAAGTGCTCCACGCCGTGGATGCCCTGCATCCACACACCCGTCCTGGCCCACTTGCGCGACTTCAGCTGACCGCCGACCCGCCGGGTGATCTGCATGATGCCGACCAGACCGGCGAGGAAAATGAGGTTGCCCGTGAGATGGAGCAGTTCCATACCGAGCGGCGGCTTGGTCGTGTCGACCTGCCCCATTCCTCTGGCGAAACTGTTCGCCCAGGGAGTCATCCATGCTTCGGAGTACGGGTGGGCTATCCAGTAAACCGCCTGTGCGATGTGCTCTTGGAAGTGGCCGATCTGCCCGATGACTCCCAGGCCGATCAGCGCCACCGCCGTCCGGTACAGCCATGGCCGTACTGGCCCTCGGTTCGCATAGGCGAGCACGGCGACCGCCGCCCACATTGCCACGGCCCATCCGGTGAAGAAGACGGCACCCGCGGTGTCCACAGCGGACACGGAGCTACCCATCTCGTGCATTCCATGCATTCCAGGTCTATGCTCCACGAGCGCTCCTTCGGTGGCTCCGGACACGGATGGCACGCATGGCTGGCCGCACCGACCAGCACGCTAGGAATCCACGCCTCGAGTCCGCCACTTCAAGGATGCGGACTTCCCGGCGCCTTGGATCCGGCAGGGCGGAGTGGCTGCACCGTCATCACTCCACGCGGCACGTGGGATGCTCCCCTCCCCCGCTGTGAGGTTCCCCCGTTGCTCGGGAGGGGCTGATCAGCTGATCAGAGCGGGTTGGCGGGGTTTCAGGTTCTCTCGTTCGGCCGCTGCCTGCTCGGCGTAGTGCTGCCAGGGTCCGTTGCATGATCAGTTCTGTCCGGGTTCATCCGGCGAGGCCGAGGGCAGTCAGGGGGCGGTGGTAGTCGCGAGCGGCCCGGCGGAGGGCAGCGGCGATGTTGGTGTGGCCGTCCTGGCGGTGGACGCCGATGGCGAGGTTGCGCAGGCCGGCCATGACCCGGGGAAGACGGCCGGTGCGGATCTTGGAGTCGTCCTCGCGGAAGGTGCGGTCCCGGACGTGGTGCAGAAGATTTTCGATCTTCCAGTGGCCGCGGATCCAGGCGGCGAGCTGGGCGCCGCTCACGGCGCCCGGCGGCAGGCTGGTGATCAGGTAGACGCGTTCGATGGTGAGCTTGCCGGTGGTGAAATCCTGCCTCCAGCACACGACTTGGAGGGCCTGCTGAGCGTCGAGGTAGTCCAGGTGAGCGAAGGCAGCGGTCTTCAGGCGCCGGGTCTCGTGGCGGTGGTGGGCGCGGGTGCGCTCGTAATGGTCGAGGGTGATCTCCTGCCAGGGCAGGCGGCGGACGCGGTCGAACAGGCCGGGGTGGTTGGCCTTGACCTGGGCGATGTAGTGGGCGCCGCGGGTGCGGAGGTAGGTGCCGTGGGCGTGCTGGGTGTGCAGGGCATCGGCGGTGACCACGCTGTCGGTGAGATCGATGGTGTCCAACAGGGGCTGGAAGGCGGGGATTTCGTTGCTCTTGTCGGCGATCTGACACTGGGCGAGAACGCTGCCGCTGTGGTCCATCGCGGCGAGCAGGGTGACGTGCGTGGCCGTGGCGGTGCGCGAGCCGCGCAGGGCCTTGCCGTCGACGGCGATGGCCCGCAGTCCGGGCTCGGTCGGGGTGGCCCGGGCGGCGAGGAAGGCGCCGATCGCCCGGTCCAGGCCCTCTCTGACAGCCTTGACTGAGACGCCCGCTTTGCCGGGTTAGGCTGGAAGGGCGAGACAGGAGTACACCCCGGCATGGCCGGCACCACCCCCCGTAGCTCCGGACCGGATCCGGCGCCCCGTCCGAAGCGGCGGACGTTCTCCGCGGAGTACAAGCTGCGGATCGTCGCCGAGTACGACGCCGCCCCGACCGGGGAGAAGGGCGCGATCCTGCGGCGTGAGCGGCTGTACCACTCGCACGTGATCGAGTGGCGCCAGGCCCGCGACGGCGGCGCTCTGGACGCCCTGACCGATCAGCGCACCTCGCCGGCCCGGCCGAAGCAGGCGGCCGAGCAGGCCGAACTGGAACGACTCCGCAAGAAGGTCGCCCGGCTGGAGAAGGACCTGGCCCGCCGGGACGCGGCACTGGAAGTCATGGGAAAAGCCAACGCGCTCTTGGAACTGCTCTCCGAGAGCGCGGACTGAAGCACGCCGCCGCACCGGTGATCACCGAGGCGTTCGCGGGCGTCCAGGGCCAGTTGGGGACCACGGCGGCCTGCCGGCTGACCGGACGCTCACGTGCCACCCACTACCGCCGCCTCAGCCCGAGGCCGAAGCCTGAACCGTCCCCAAGACCCACGCCCGCCTCGGCCCTCTCACCGGCCGAGCGGGCCGCGGTCCTGGCACTGCTGAACCGGCCGGAGTACGCCGACCTGCCGCCCGCCCAGGTCTGGGCACGTGAACTGGACGCGGGGAACTACTGGTGCTCGGAGCGGACGATGTACCGGATCCTGTCGGCCGCCGGACAGAACGGCGAACGCCGCCGCCAGGCCACCCACCCGCCCAGGACGATCCCCGAACTCGTCGCGACCGGCCCCTCCCAGGTTTTCACCTGGGACATCACCCGACTGCCCGGACCGGCCAGGGGCATCTGGTTCCACGCCTACGTGATCATCGACATCTTCAGCCGGTACATCGTCGGGCACACCGTCGAACGCGCCGGAACGGCCGAGCGGGCCGAGGAGTTGATCCGCGAGACCATCGAACGCAACGGCATCGTGCCCGAGACCGTCCACGCGGACCGCGGCACCTCCATGACCAGCAAGAAGGTCTCCCAGCTGCTGACCGACCTCGGCGTCACCAGGAGCCATTCCCGACCCCGGGTGAGCAACGACAACCCCTTCAGCGAAAGCCAGTTCCGCACCACCAAGTACGCACCCGACTACCCCGAACGCTTCGACTCCCTGGCGCACGCCAGGGAGTCGATGGACGCGTTCATCAGCTACTACAACCACGAGCACCGCCACTCCGGGATCGGCCTGCACACCCCCGCCTCGGTCCACTTCGGCACCGCCCACGAGGTGAGGGATCAGCGGTCCGTCGCCCTCGCCGGGGCTTACGAACGCCATCCCGAGCGCTTCGCCCGCCGGCCGAAACCACCCGAGATACCCGGCCAGGTCTGGATCAACGACCCCACCAAGCGAGCGCAAACCGAATCACAAAGCTCATAGCGACGTAAACGTCTCATTTGACTTGACAGCTACCGGCCCCTCGTGCAGGTAGCGGTAGGCAGTGGAGGACGACAGGCCGTTGTCGCAGGCGAGTTGGGCAAGACGGGTGCCGTCGATGAACCAGCGCAGGATGAGCACGGCCTGCCGGAAGCAGCCCAGCGCGCGTCGTCCCCGGCGGGTACCGATCGTCGAACGGTGGTCCCGCAGCGGCCGGGCCAGGTGCTCGGCGGTGGACCAGCGGACATCGAGCACGGCGGTGTATGTGACACTGGTCGGCACGTGAGGCCCCTCGGTCGGATCTTTTCTGTCGCAAGATCGTTCCTACCAGGGGCCTTGCGACTGCCCGGAGTTGGGGTCTACAGGACGCAGCACAGCCCGGCGATCACAGTGAGCGACGACCGGTTACCGGGAAAGGCTCACTGGGCCACTGGGTCTCTGCTTTCTCAGGAAGATCTTGGTCGATCCCCTGAATAGCAGAGGCCCCTCCTCATCTCACCCGCCTTTGACATTCACGGCGAGCACTTAACTTCGTGGCATTGGATGATCGATGCCGTGCGCTACCTGGTCGCCGAGGGGGTGCGCTGGGCGAGCCTGCCGCGCGACTTCCCGAAGTGGCGGGCCGTCTACCGCTTCTTCCGCCGCTGGCGCGACAACGACCTGATCAAGGAACTCTACGGACGGCTCCGTGCCCGCCTGCGCGAACTGGCCGGCAAGAACACCGAGCCGACGGCCGCGATCATCGACTCGCAGTCCGTGAAAGGCGACGCCACGGTGCCGGCCCGCTCACGCGGCTACGACGCCGGAAAGAAGATCAACGGGCGCAAGCGGCACATCGCCACCGACCCCCTCGGCCTGCTCCTGACCGTGATCGTGACCGCCGCCTCGGTCAGCGACCGCGACGCCGGTGCCGACCTGCTGCAAACCCTGCGCGAGCGGCACCACGCACTCCGTCTGGTCTGGGCCGACGGCGGCTACACCGGCTGGCTCGTCACCTTCGCCACCGGCGTCCTCGCCCTCGCGCTGACCATCGTCAAACGCCCCGACGACGTCACCGGCTTCACCGTCCTGCCCCGCCGCTGGGTCGTGGAGCGCACGTTCGCCTGGCTGATCCGGGCCCGCCGCCTCGCCCGCGACTACGAAACGCGCACTGACAGTGCCGAGGCCATGACCTGGTGGGCGGCCACCATCCCCGCCACCCGACGCCTCGCCCGCGGCGGCATCCCGGCACCCCGCCGCCTCAAGCGGACCGGCCCGGCCCCGGCCTGAACAACCCTGGCCCCGCCTCGACGAGCCACCCCCGCTCCACCAGCCTCTTCGCCCGGAACCGGGCCGCCTGCTCCCGCGCATCCGTGGCCTGCCAGCCCAGACCGTCCCGCAGCCCCCTCGCCCGCACACCACCGCCGCCCCCGGCACCGTCACGCTCGACCAGGGACACGATCCGGGCGTACTCCTCCGGCAGGACAGACCGCTCCAGGCCCTCTGCCCACACCGGCACCTCGGCCTTCCGGCCCGCACCTCCACCGGCCACCACCGCCTCCCCGGCGGCCGCCTCCGTGACCTGCGCCGGCACACCGGACAACGCGGCCACCAGCTCCTCACGCGCGATCACCGCCCGCCGTGCGGCCTCCTCCGCTTCCACCACCGCGACCTGAAGCCGCTCCAGCTCCACCCTCAGCTCCTCGGCCCGCGCGAGCGCCACCCGCTCGCGTTCTTCCAGCAACCCCATCGCCGACGGCATCGGCCACCTCCGCACACCGGGACCCGAATACGACGGCCCGAGCATGCTCTTACGGCGCAGCAACCATGCCTGAACTGGGAAAACTTGAAGCTACGTCCGCTTTAGGAATCGCCTCTTAGTCGGAGTTGGCGGCAAGCACGGCCACACCCAAAGAGGTGAGGATGTGAATCACCGTGTTGCCCCGGCGCAGGGAAGCGGTCAGTCCAGCCTCACGCAGTGCGGTGGCATGTTGGCTGGCCGTGGGAAGAGCCAGGCCGATGCGCCGGGCCAGTTCCCCGGTCGTACAACCGTCCTCGATGCTGCGGAGCGCTGCAGCGCGGCTCGCTCCCAGCAATCGCTCCAGGGCTCTGCCTCTGCCCGGGACCGCTCGGCCACAGGTCCACCAATGCGGGCCACGAGCAACGGGATAGACCAGTACCGGAGCAAGATCCGGATCGATGAGAGTAACCGGTCTGCGCCAACAGAACACCGAAGGCACGAGAAGCAAACCCCTCCCCTCCAGGTGAAGCTCGCGGTCGACGGGATAATTGGCCTCGAGCACCGGCCGACGCCACCGCAGTATCGGCCGGTAACTGCCTAGCAGTGTCTCGACTCCCCCTTCGAGAACCGATCGTGCGCGTGTCGCCCTGTCGGCATCGACGAGTGATTGAATGCGTGACCAGAACGGCGCGACTACAGAAGCGTGATACCCGTGAAGTGACTTCCCGAGAAGCCGTAATGCGGCCGGATCGCCGTGGGCCAGCGGGTCCATCCACGCTGGCATCTTGGGCAGGGCAGCCATCTCCTGCCGTATCCGGCGCGCAGGTGTGGCCAGAAGGACGTCGATGCCCGCCCTGATGCCGTGCCCTGCCTCGTGAGGCGTAAGGAAATCGGGGAAATCGCCGGACGGCGGTGCGATGTGCCGGATCAATCTGACGTGCTCCGGCGGGAGGCCTCGGAGCCGCAAGCGAGCACTCGCGCGCCAGACGTCGAAGACGGCCTGCCCTTCGCGGTTTCCCAGCAGATGAACGCTGAGTATTGATTCCCACAGCGGATCCGGTCCCGAAGCAACCCTCGTGCGCAGCAGATCCTCGCTGGTGAAATGCACCCTGAGCATCAGATTTCCCCTTCGCATGAGTCAGAATCGCGCATGTCTGACACGACGACGAGCAGCGTGTTTTGCCCTACGCCAAAGAACCTGGATTCGACGTCGAAAATCCCCGATGCTGAACAACGCCAAAGGGCAACCACCCATTTCGGAACCGGGAGCAATTATGCGGACGTCCATGAAGTCGCTCGTCAAGTTCGCAGTCGGCGCCACCGCCAGCTTCTGTCTGATCGCGGGAGCCGCCAGCCCCACCAGTGCGTCCACCGCCCTGGACGCGACGATCGCGCGGCAGGCGGCTCAGGCCGGCCTGGACCACAGCCAGATCCCGGAGCTGCAGCGCCAGATCAACAAGCAGATGGCGCTCGTGCCGAACGGCCGCCAGATCGGCCTCAACCAGGTCTCGTGGCGTGGCGGGAAGGCCATCATGACCTTCCCGCTCCCCGGCGAGAAGCAGGCACGGGCCGTAGACGAGCCGTTCTCGGCCATGGGATCGCCGAACTGCTCCTACAAGTGGACGTGCCTGTACGAGCACAGCAACTTCGACGGACGTCGCCTCACTTGGTCCGACTGCGGCGGCATCCTCGACCTCTCCGACTGGGGGTTCAGCGACAAGACCACCTCCTGGCACAACAACCAGACGTCGGGAACCAAGACCCGCGTCTACAATTGGACGGGCGCCTGGACCCTGCTCTGGACCTCCACCGCCCCGTCGTCCAGCAGCAACGTCGGCAGCGCGAACAACGACAAGGCTGACGGCATCGACGTGTGCTGACGTGCCGGATGCCGAGACACGGCCGGCGTCTGGAGCGGATCCTCTTCGTTTACCGGAACTCTTCATCTGACGGCGGTCCTCGGTCGGCGGGGAACCTGTCGTGCCCGACCGGGACAGCCGGCTCTGCCTTCTGATGCTTGTCCATCGCGGTCGGCACCACCCCAGACTCAGAGCCACTGGTGCCACCCACGAGGCGAGCTTCGCGAGCGCTGCCGCACGCGAAGCCGCCTCAGCCCAACAGGGACCGGCGGAGGGATTTGAAGCGGCGGGGACTGGAAACGGGGCGTCAGCCACCACGCCAGTCCCTGAGCCTATTCAGTACGAGGTACGCACCCTGAGCCGGACATGGCCGAAGCCCCCTCAAATACCCATGGAGGCCATCTCGATCGGTGAGCGGTAGTTGGCCGCGGCGGTGACCACGCAGGCGCGGTAGGTCCGGTTGTCCTTCACCGCCAGGAAGTAGTCGCGGAGGTTCTTCCAGTAGCTGACCAGGTAGCCGAGTCCGGGCACGAAGCCCGGTGGACGTGGCACGAGGGAAAAGGCCTCGCTGCAGCGGAGAATTTCCCCGGTGGCCGTCGACAGGACGTCGGCGACCCCGGCATTCATGTTCCATCCGGCCGCCAGTTCTGGCGTCCAGATCGCTCCCGCCACTTCCCGGAGACGCTCCTGTTCTTCCGGAGTCGGATCGCTCAGAGCGGCCGCCGCCACGACCACCGGGGCGGCATCCTTCGGGCCGCTCGTAACGGCCGCAGAGGGTGCTGTTGCTGCCATGGCGATCATCACCGCCGTCACCACGCCCAGAGCGCCTGTCCCCCGCCGCACGATGTGCCTGCTGCCCACTGCCATCGCATCTCCCTCCCCTGATCCTGCACCAGCGTGCTCACTGTGAGGTGGCGCAAATAACCGAGGGTGACGATTCCCTCGCTGATCACCTTTAGGCGTTGGCTTGGCCTGGACTGTCTGGTTCCGGGCGGAAGAGTGACGCGATTACTCAAGCCCTGAGGTTCCTGCCGGGATGTGTGTCAGCCGTCGACTGAGCTTCCCCCTGGATGCGGAGCTGTGTACATGATCGGCTATGTGGGCCGCTGAGCGCCGATCTCCTAGCCAGACAGGGGATTTATCGCCGGGCAAGGAGATCGGCACTGCGAGGGCGCCTCACACCCTTTGGCGAGGCCGTCAGGTCTGGGCCATGTCCACGAACCGGGAGTAGTGGCCCTGGAAGGCGGTCGTGATGATCGCGGTCGGCCCGTTGCGGTGCTTGCCCACGATCAGGTCCGCCTCGCCCGCGCGCGGGGACTCCTTCTCGTACTGGTCCTCGCGATGCAGCAGGATCACCACGTCCGCGTCCTGCTCCAGCGAGCCGGACTCGCGCAGGTCGGAGACCTGCGGCTTCTTGTCGGTGCGCTGCTCGGGCCCGCGGTTGAGCTGGGAGAGCGCGACGACGGGCACCTGAAGCTCCTTGGCCATCAGCTTGAGCTGGCGGGAGATGTCGGAGACCTCCTGCTGACGGCTCTCGGGGCGGCGGCCGCCGCCGTACTGGAGCAGCTGCAGGTAGTCGATGACGACCAGGTCGAGCCTGCCGCGCTGCTTGAGTCGGCGGGCCTTGGTCCGGATCGTCAGGGCGGTCAGTTCCGGGGAGTCGTCCAGGAGCAGGCTCCCGGCGTCGATCTTGGCCTTGGCCTTGGCCAGCCGGGCCCACTCGGCATCGTCCAGCCGGCCGGAGCGGATGTGGTGCAGGGCGACGGGGCCCTCGGCGGACAGCAGCCGCATGTGGAGTTCCTTGCGGCTCATCTCCAGGGAGAAGAACACGCTGGACAGGTGGTGCTTGAGGCTGGCCGCCCGGGCGATGTCCAGGCCGAAGGTGCTCTTGCCCATGGCCGGCCGCCCGGCGATCAGGATGAGCTGGCCGGGCTGCAGGCCGAGGGTGAGGCGTCGAGGTCGGTGAAGCCGGTCGGCACGCCGGTGAGCTCGCCCTTCGTGCGCTTCCCGGCCGCCTCGATGTCGTCGAACGTCTCGTCCATGCCCTGTGAGGCGTCCAGCAGCGACTCGTCGCCGCGCTGGCGAACCACCCCGTACAGCCGCTCCTGGGCCCGCTCGACGAGCTCCTCGGCACCGCCATTGCGGGCATACCCGCTGGCCGCGATGTCCGTACCGGCGGTGACGAGGTTCCGCGCGACGGCGGCCTCGTAGACGTTCTCGGCGTAGTACGCGGCGTTCGCCGCGGTGGGCACCTGCTGCACCAGCGTGTGCAGGTAGGAAGCGCCGCCGATCTTGGTCAGCTCGCCGGTCTTGGTCAGGTGCGCCGCGACCGTGATCGGGTCGGCGGGCTCGCCCTTGCCGTGGACGTCGAGGATCGCCCGGAACACGGTCTCGTGCGCCGGCCGGTCACTCTGTGGATGGGGTGGGCGTGGTCAGGATGCGGTGGTGGGGGCGATGGTGACCTGGAGGCCGAGGGCCTGGAGCTGGCGGACAAGGTCGCGGGTCTTGCGGGCGGGGTTGAGGTGTCGCTGGTGCCAGTCGGCACCAAGCTCCTGGTAGCGGGAGTCGGGGTCGTTGATCAGTTGCCAGGCGATGACCAGCATGGAACGGGCCACCGCCCCGGGTTCGCCGGCGTCTACAGGTCGAACTCCAGGTGTTCGATGTCGGTGAAGCGGACCTCCTCCAGGCTGCCGGCGCGGCGGCCGCTGTCCTGGAAGTACACCTCCTTGAGTGCTTCGGCAGCGATCTCCCGCAACTGCTGGTCGCCGACGCCGGCCTCCTGGGCATCGAAGAGGCGGGCGGCGTACTGCGGCGGCAGGGCCACGGTCAGGTGCCGGATGCGGTCCTGGTCCGTCGACCCGATCGGCGCGGTGTAGCCGAGGCGGGCGCGGGTGTCGATGACGATGCCGCCGGTGGTCGCCGCCTTCTGCCGGGCCTTGGCCCGGATCTGCGGCTGCCACCGCTTCTTCACCTCACGCTCCAGTCGCGCGGCGAGGTCCGCCCGGGGCTTTTTGATCTGGCCCTTCACGTACCGCTCGACGGTGCGCTGGGAGACGCCGAGGGCGTCGGCCACAGCGCGGGTGCCCTTGAGCTGCTTGACCAGGTAACGCATCTGCACACCGGCCGACTTCGGGATGGGCCGGGTGAACGCCCCTTGTACGGCCCGCTCGAGGCCGTTTCCGACGATGCCCATCGGGCTCTCCGTTCATGATCGTCTGTGGGGGCCGCTGCGCGGTGTTCCCGGCCGGGCCGGGGTAGTTGCCCGGCGCCGGGCGGAACGGGCTGCACAGCGACGTCCAGGGCTGTTACAGGGCGGGTTCTTCGGCGGCGGACATGTCGCGCAGGCGGCTGTAGTGGAACTGGTGGGCCACCGTGACCGTGGCGGTGGGCCCGTTGCGGTGCTTGGCCACGATCAGGTCGGTCTCCCCGGCCCGTCCGGACTCCGGCTCGTAGTAGTCCTCGCGGTGCAGCAGGAGGATCGCATCGGCGTCCTGCTCCAGCGCGCCGGAGTCGCGCAGGTCGCTCACCGCCGGCCGCTTGTCCTGCCGCTGTTCGGGCCCGCGGTTGAGCTGGGCGAGGGCGATGAGCACGGCGCCGGTGTCGGCGGCGAGGATCTTCAGTTCGCGGCTGATCTCGGTGACCCGCTCATACGGCGACTGCCGGGCATTGCGCTGGTCGGTCTGCATCAGCTGGAGGTAGTCCACCACCACCAGCGGCGCGCGGCCGGTCTCGCGGACGATGGTCTTGATGCGCGAGCGGATCCGGGCGGGGCTGAGGCGGGCGGAGTAGTCCATCCACAGCGGCAGGCCGCGCAGTTCGGGAGTGTGCCGGTCCAGGCGGTCCCAGTCGTCTTGCGTGAGGCCGTCGACGCCGTCGCGGATGTGGTGGAACGCCACCCGGGCCCGGGCGGACAGGATGCGGTTGCTGACCTCGGCCCTGCCCATTTCCAGGCTGTGCACCAGGGTGGGGGCCCCGGTGCGGGCGTTGGCGGTGGCCACGCCGAGGGCGAACGCGGACTTGCCCATGGCCGGGCGGGCGGCGACCACGATCATCTGCCCGGGCATCAGCTTCATCAGGGCGTCCAGATCGGTGAAGCCGGTGACGGCGGCCGCCGGGAGGGACACCGCCAGGCCGTCCAGGTGGGCGTCCAGGTGGTCGCCGAACCGGCCGAAGTCGTCGTCGCCCGTCTGGTCGTCGGCGGTGAGGTACTCCAGCTCCGCCTGGTGGGCGGCGATGGTCTCCGGTACGGCCAGCGGGTCGGCCAGGCGGGCGCCCTGCATCCCGCGCACCAGGGCGGCCTGGTAGCGGCGCACCTGGGCGTAGCCGTGCACCAGGTCGGCGTAGTGGCCGGCCTCGGCCGCCGAACACGCCTCGCTCGCGAGCCGGGAGAGGCCCACCACGCCGCCGACGCGCTCCAGGTCGCCGGTGCG
This sequence comes from Streptomyces sp. MMS24-W38, assembly GCF_059889265.1. NCBI lineage: Bacteria > Bacillati > Actinomycetota > Actinomycetes > Kitasatosporales > Streptomycetaceae > Streptomyces > Streptomyces sp. MMS24-W38. The sequence goes on from NZ_JCBCPP010000002.1 coordinate 196,538, forward strand.
GCGCAGCTCCGCCTCCACGGCCGGCACGCCGGTCGGGCGGCTCGCCCCGTGCAGCCGCTGCACGGCCGACCACACCAGCTCGTGCGCGGGCTCGTGCCAGTCGCCCTCGCGCACGGCAAGGGCCACGTCGGCCACCGGGTCGTAGGAGGGGGTGGCCATCAGGCAGGCGCCCAGCGCGCGGCGCTCCGCGTCCACCGACACGGCCTGCTCCTGGTCCAGGGTCTGGGTGGTCACTTGACCGCCTCCACTGCGCTGCGGGTGATGCCGGGGTGCGTGCAGCGGCGCTGCGGGCCGCTGTCGTCGTCGTCCAGGAGCCAGCCGTACTCGTCGCACGCCGGGCAGGCGGCGATGACGGCGCGGGAGGAGGCCGGCCGCGGGCTGTTGGTCGGGGCGGGAGCGGCCTGCGGGCGCACCAGGGCGTAGCGCCGCAGGTCCTGCACCCACCCGGGCAGGCACTTGACCCAGGACTTAGCGCCGCCCGTGTTCCGCAGGAGATCGGCCTCCAGCAGCGCGCGGTCCTGAGCAGTCATGCCGACCAGGGACGGCCAGCCCTGCTCGCGCATCGTGGCCAGCAGCTTCGGCGCCACCCGGCGAGCCGTGGCCGCGCCCGCCTGCCAGCGCTTCATCTGCTGCAGAAACTCCCGGGCCGCCGAGAGCTCCTCCGGGGAGAACTCCGCCTCCTCCCTCTGTGACGGGAGCGATCCCGTGGTGCGCGTGGGAGGGGTAGGGGAGGAGGAATCCTCCTCCTCCGGGGGGTGTGGGGGGTGCGGAGCGGATCGCGGGTTTCCCGCATTCCGGCTCTGACCAGGCGAAACGCGGGTTTTCAGATCGCGGGTTTTCCGCGATCCGGCTCCGGATTGCGGAAAACCCGCGATCCGGCTCTGACCAGGCGAAACGCGGGTTTCCCGCTGTTCGGAGCCGGGGATGTCGGCCGGATTGCGGGTTTCCCGCAATCCGGCACTGACCTGTGCTGATGCGGCGATGCCGAGATCGACGTACTGCTCGTTGTTCGCGGGGTTCCGGTAGACCCGAGTGACCCAGGTAGGGCGCTGCGTGGTGTCGTCGTAGACCGAGACGCGGGCGAGGTGGCCGGCCTTCGTCAGACGCGCCGCGATGGCGTTGTAGCGGTCCTTGCCCATCCTCCAGCCGCGCGCCTGGAGGTCGGCGCGGATGGCTTCCATGGTCGACGGCAGGCGCGGGTCACGGAGCAGCAGCTCCGCCAGGACGCCGAGATCTTCCGGCTGCAGCGTGGGCGTGCGCACCAGCTCCCGCCGCAGGATGACCTCTTCTGGCGGCTCCCAGGCGCGTTCCAGGTAGGTGGACCCGAAGTCCTCGCCAGCAGGGCCGACGGGCGGGTGATGTGGGCTGTGCAAAGGAGGACATCTCCCCAAGTAGGGGAGTCGTGATCAGCGAGTGTGACGTAACTGCCGACCCGGGATAGTGGCGATGCGCGCGAAGCCGCGCATATCCTGGGTATAGGTGACCACGCGGGCTCTAGGGCTCACGGGCATCACCCGGCAGACGAGGTCACCTCGCTGCTCACGACTCAGGGCTTTGGTAGGCATCGAGTCGATCGCTAGGAAGCGGTCCCGTTGTGGCGACGGGGCCGCTTCGGCGTTTACGGACCGGTTGGCATCAATCTCCTTATCCAGCCTGTCGTTCTGGTTCCGGAGCCTGTGCTGCCTCTGGATGCTTTGCCGCCCAGCCGTTCAGCAGGCGAACGTAAGCCTCGAGGTGACGTCGGCGAGGTTTCGCCAAACCCGTCTCCCAGCGATGGAAGGCCACGCGGGTGACACCGAAGACTTCGGCGACTTCTTCTTGTGTCAACCCGTCGGCTTTCCTCAGCCGAGCCCGGACGTCCGGCGGCGGCATGGCGTCCGGCCGTGCGAGTAGAGCATCGACTGCGTTGAGTAGCTCAGACACTGATCCCCCTCTCCTTACGTGATCCGGAACTATACATAGTTCTGCACTTCTTCAGGTGGAGTTGACGGCGTGTCGTCAGCTCTAGTTCTCGGTAGAACGTTCCTTCGGTGCGTAACGAACGAAGACGACATCGCCGATTGCCCTGACCTCCAGCACCTTCATCCGGGCCGTCGAACCGCCCGGGTAGTCGGCGGCGCCCAAGAACCGGGCTGCCTCGGGCTGCCCCACGAGCAACGGGGCGATGGCTAGGTGTACTTCGTCGGCCAGGTTCTGCGCCATGAGCTGAGTGTGAATGGTGCCGCCACCCTCCACCATTAGCCGTTCGACACCGCGACGACCCAGCTCATCGAGGACCAGGCCCCAATCAAGCTCGGGGCCGACGCTGACAACGTCGGCGAAGTCACCCAGGGCGGCACGCACCTTCTCCTCGGCGCTGTCCACAGTGAGCACCAACTTCTGGCCGCCGTGGTGCCAGAACTTGAGATCGGCGGACAGATCGCCGCTCGCGGTGACGGTGACCTTCAGCGGGTACTCGGGCTTGCCGTCGGCGATGCGCCGCGTGCGCCGCTCCTCACTATTCACCAGCAGGCGGGGATTGTCCCGGCGCATCGTATTCGCGCCGATCAGGATGGCGTCGGACTCCGTGCGGACCTGGTTGACGCGGTCAAAGTCGGGCTCGTTGGACAGAAGCAGCCGATCGGGGCTGGTGTCGTCCAGGTATCCGTCGACTGACATGGCGGCGGAGAGGATGACGTACGGGCGCGTGGTCATCGGTGTTGTGATCCGTTTCTCTTAGGCTTCGTGGGCGAGGACGGCGTCGAAGTTCTCAGAGGGCGTTAAGTCCCATCTCTCTCGGTTCGTGATCGCTCGTTCGTGTGACTGGTTGCCGTTCGGGGCAGCGGTTGGACATGTGCATGCTCGGATATCGGCATGGAGCGTGAGCCGTATCCGAGCGACTTATCGGACAAACAGTGGGCGTTGATCGAGCCGATGATCACGGCCTGGAAACGGGACCGGGTGGCGCGGTCGGCGACCGGCGACCCCGGGTCCTGTGATCTCCGGGAGGTCGTGAACGCGCTGCTGTACCAGAACCGGACGGGCTGCCAGTGGCGCTACCTGCCTCATGACCTGCCCGCCTGGTCGGCGGTGTTCTACTGCTTCACCCTGTGGCGCAAGGACGGCCTCGATCAGCGGATCCAGGAGATCCTGCGCTGCCAGGTGCGGGAGCGGGCCCGGCGATGAGAGGACCCGTCCCTGGTGATCATCGACACCCAGTCCGTCCGCGTGGCGGCCGGGGTGCCGAAGGAGACGACGGGACTGGACGCGAACAAGAAGACGCCCGGCCGCAAGCGGGGGCTCGCCGTGGACGTCATGGGCCTGATCATCGGCGTGGTGGTCCTGGCCGCGAGCGCGCACGACAACGAGGCCGGCATCGCCCTGCTGGACCAGGCGGCCGAACGATGCGGGATACGCCTGGAGAAGGCCCTGGTCGACCAGGGCTTCAAGGACGCCGTGATCATCCACGGAGCGGTGAAGGACATCACCGTCGAGGTGGTCCGGCGCAACCCCGACGACCAGGGCAAGGGCTTCGTCCCGCAACCGAAACGGTGGATCGTCGAGCAGGTCAACGGCACCCTCATGCTCCACCGCCGCCTCGCCCGCGACTATGACCACCGGCCCGACAACGCCGCCTCCCGCGTCTACTGGGCCTCCACCGCCGGCATGCTCCGCCGCCTCACCACCCCACCCCCGCCTGGCGCGCCGCGGTGGAGCTGGCCGCGTGAACGTCTCCGAACTCCTGCGGCTGCTGCAGACCGAACACGACGAGACCGCAGCCCGCGCCGACAACCTGCGCGAGCAGATCGAGCAGCTCACCACCGCCCTCGCCGAAACCGAGGCCCGCCTGGCCGAGCTCGCCGCCACCCGCAAGGTCATCGACGGCCTCGCCCCGCCCGACTACGAAACGGCCTCCGCGGAGACCGCCACCGTCTACCAGCGCATCGTGACTGCCTTCAGCGAACACCCCGATAAGGTGTTCCGCGTCCGCGATCTGCACGAACACCTCGGCCTGCCCACCGACGAGCCCTCGATCAACGTCACCCGCTCCCGCCTGGGACGACTCGTCCGCCAGGGATTCCTCGAGCAGCCCGGACGTGGCCGCTACCAGAAACGGACTTAACGCCCTCTGACGTCAGGTCGGCTGCTGCTCCTGGTTGGTTAGCTCGCGTAGCAGAGCGCTGTATTCGTCGGGATGCTGCTCCTGCAGGATTCCCAGCATCAGGCGAGCGTTTTGAGCGAAGACCGGCAGCTCCATCTTGAGGTGCAGGTGCCGCGCGACGTAGAAGGCGTTGTCGTACGGCAGCTGGCGCGGAGACTTACCGTCCCTTTGTTCTGCGAGATCCGTTACTCGATCAGCCTGGTCATGCCGTGGGCTGGGAACCGGAGTCGGACGACCTGACGGCGATGACGGGCTGTTGGATCCCTCACCCTGGTTTACCGCGGTAAACCGTGCCTCGAGAGTCTCGGCAGGTTCCGCGATGGGCCCAGCGCTCGCTGGCTCGTGGTTTACCGCGGTAAACCGAGCCGTGCCGGAATCCCGCGGTGCGATGGGCGCAGAGGAGGAGGTCGGTGGGCTGACGGCCCGAGCACGCAGTTGGGCGGCGGCCTGCTTCTCCAGGCGTCGACGCTCCAGCTCCTCATGCCAAGCGGCTGCCTGATCTTCCTGCGGTAGGCCGGCGATATCACGGGCCACCCGGATGGGCATCTCCCCGGAGCTCACCAGGTCCTGCAGCATTGGTGTCAGCTTGAGGAGCTTGCGCTGCTGACTGACCCAGCCCTTGGTCTTGCCGTAGTAGGCGGCTACCTGATCGGCGCCGCCAAGCTCGGTGACCATGGTCTCGATGGCAATGGCCCGCTCAATGGCGTCCAGGTCCTTACGGTCGTTGTTCTCCGACTGGACGGCGTCAAGGAAGTCGGCCTTGGACTTGGCGACCTCCTCACGGTGGACGACTTCGATGGTCTTCAGGCCGACCAACTTGGAGGCTCGGTAGCGCCGCTCCCCGTTGGCAATGACGTAGGAGGCGGTCCCGACCCGCTCGTCCTCCCCGGGCCAAAGCTTGAGGTAGGCAGTGCGGGACACCGCGACCGCGGGCTGAAGCTGCTCCTTCTTCAGTTTCTCTCCGAAATCGCGCAGTTCGTCCTCGGTTCCGAAGCTGCGGCGCGGATTGAAGCGAGTGCAGTGCAGCTTGTCCAGGGGCAGCGAAAGGAGTACTGCATCGCCGCGCCCAGGAACGTCTTCCACTTTGGCGCCGGCGAGAGAGGCGAGGCTGGTGCGGCGGCCCATCAGCGACCACCGCCGTAACCGAGCTCGATGGCGAGGCGGTAGAAGTCTTCGCGAGCCTTGTAGGAAGGGCGGTTCTCCTCGTACTGGGTGACGACCTTGCCCTCGGCGGAAGCCCGGGTGTGGACCTTGTAGCGCCTTATCACCGACTCCAGCGTCGGCCAGCCCTGCGCGGCGATGTAGCCGCGGGTTTCCTCAAGGTCAGCCTTGCCGTCTCGAGGGTCCCAGTTGTTGACGAGGACCCTGTACGGCAGACCGGTGGGTTCGATGACCTTCGCAATGGTGCGGGCGGTCGGGTCGAAGGCGAGCGGCTCCGGCGGCATAGGGACGATGACTTCGTGGGCGTACTTCAGGGCCTCAAGGAGCAAGTTCTCATCTTGAAGGCTGCCAGGGGTGTCGATGAAGACGTACTGAAGCTGGCCGGAGCCCTTCAGGACATCAGCTACGACAGCACCGAGGTTGAGGGTGACGGTGGTCTTACCGACGCCGCCCTTCTGGTTGGCAATGACGACGACCTTGGCACCAGTGTCTTTGAGGACCGCCAAGTTTTCAGGAGTCTCATGCTCCTGAGAGAAGTCGAAGGGTAGATCCGTGATCCTGTTCGCCCACCAGACCGTGGAGGCCTGTGGGTCGATGGACACAACATAGACAGCAGCTTGCATCTGATGCTCCGTATGCTTCCCGTGTGTTCCGGTACTGCGGGCACGAGCATCATTCCAGACGGCCCCACGCCGCTGACGGCGACTCCGATGATTCACCCATGGCACCCGTTGGTTTACCGCGGTAAACCAAGCGAGTCGACTCCCTGCCGAAGGCCTACGAAGGACGCAGGTTGTGGGCAACAGCTTCTCCGTGGCCTGTCGTTGCCAGGACCGTGACCAGCTCATCCCGCTTTGTGAGCCAGTCGGTGCCGTCTGCTCTGATCGCGTCACGCAGGCTGGCTCACCTCCGCTCGCGCGGAGAGGACTGCAGCTGCTTCCTCGCGTCGTTGGGCGACACAGGGCCGGTCGGGACCATCCCCGCAGGTGCGGGGAGCAGGCGGTGAACCGCCCCGGCTCGAATGGAGACTCAATTTCATGAAAGGATCGAGTCATGGCACGACCTTCCCGTTACCCGCTTGAGCTCCGCCGTCGTGCGGTGCGCATGGTCGCCGAGGTGCGCGGCGACCACCCGAACGAGACGGCCGCCCTGCAGGCGGTCACGGACAAGCTCGGCATCGGCTCCCGCGAGACACTGCGGAACTGGCTGAAGCAGCACGAGATCGACTCAGGGACGCGGCCGGGGACGACGACGGAGGAATCCGCCCAGCTCAAGGCGCTGAAGAAGGAGAACGCCGAACTGAAGCGGGCCAACGAGATCCTCAAGGCGGCGGCGGGTTTCTTCGCGGCCGAGCTCGACCGGCCACACACACGCTCGTAGCGTTCATCGACGAGCACCGGGACCGCTTCGGCGGGGTCGAGCCGATCTGCAGGACACTCACCGAGCACGACTGCAAGATCGCCCCTTCCACCTACTACGCCCACAAGAAACGCCTGGCCGCCCCGTCCGCCCGTTCCGTGCGGGACACGGAGTTCAAGGAGCGGATCCGCCAGGTCCACACCGACAACTACCGTGTCTACGGGGCCCGGAAGATCTGGCGGGAGCTGAACCGGCAGGGTCACGCGGTGGCCCGCTGCACCGTCGAACGGCTGATGCGTGAGCTGGGCATCGCCGGCGCCGTCCGCGGCAAGAGGGTGGTCACCACCATCCCGGACCAGCAGGCCGAGCGGGCACCGGACCGGGTGGGCCGCGACTTCGTCGCCGGCGCGCCGAACCGCTGCTGGGTCGCGGATTTCACGCACGTGGCCACCTGGGCCGGAGTGGTCTACGTCGCCTTCGTCGTCGACACCTTCTCCCGCCGGATCGTCGGCTGGTCCGCCGCGACGTCGAAGGAGACCCGGCTCGTCCTGGACGCCCTGGAGATGGCGCTGTGGCAGCGCGACCGCGATGAATATCCCTATGTTCGCGGCGAGTTGATACACCACAGCGATGCGGGCAGCCAGTACACCAGTTTCCGGCTGGCCGAACACCTGGATGCGGCCGGCATTGCGGCCTCGATCGGATCTGTCGACGATGCGTACGACAACGCCCTGATGGAGAGCACGATCGGCCTGTTCAAGACCGAGTTGATCAAGCCGCAGCGGCCCTGGAAGACCCTCTCTCAGGTCGAGCTGGCCACCGCCGAGTGGATCGACTGGTACTGCCACCGCAGGCTCCACGGTGAGATAGGCCACGTCCCACCCGTCGAGTACGAGGCCAATCACTACATGGAATCCAAGAAACCACAGGTCACAACCACAATCTGAGATCTCTACCGAACCCGGGGCAGTTCACACCATCGCCCCGTTGAAGCTGGCGGCCGTGCTGGACAAGGCCCTGACTGACCTGGAGAAGTCACCGCCGACGACGAGCGAGCCGAAGACGTCAAGCACCTCTGGGCAGCAGCCGCTGAACGTGAACGGAACACCCGCGCTCGGCATCGACACCTCGGCCGGCCGCCTGCTGGTGACGAAAAAGAAGCCGCACCGGGTGCTGCGGCTGGAGGCCTACGACGCCCTCGAAGACCTCTCCGACATGAGGGACCAGCTTGAGAGTGCGGTACGTGACCTTCCGTCCGGCTTGTCATTGCTCGATGGTGTGGCGTTGAGGGGGGCGCCGTCGGCCGGGCGAATGCCCGCCCTGAGGATGTGCGTCTCTTTGTATGATCGGGCCGCATGAGTACCGATGAAGCGGAGCGCGTCGTTGCTGCATGGCGCCGGATACAGAGCTGGTTGCGTCTGCACGCCCCGGCTTCGTACGCCACGCTCCAACCAGCGGCAACCGCAGATCAGTTGATGGACTTCGAAACGCGGATCTCTGCGGCCGTGGCTATCCCGCCCGGGCTGAAGGCGTTGTGGATGTGCAACAACGGAAGCGGCGACAGAGTTGAATGGGGCGATCCGGAAGAGGAGTTCCTGGCCCGCCAGTTCCTGCCGCCGGGGGACATGCTCTATTCCGTGCAGGCGTCCAGGTTCCTCTACGGCACCAACCTGAGCCAGGAGTTCTACGAGCCCACCTGGATTCCGTTCGGCACTGGTGTTCCCGACGGCAAGAGTGGACTGTTCGTCAACGCGACCCCCGGGGAGTACTACGGGCAGGTCGGACGGTGGAACTTCCAGGACCAGCACCTCCCCGAAGGGTCCATGCTCTCCGCGTTTCTCGAGGATGCGGCCAGTCAGTTGGAAGAGGGGGCGTGGGCGCCGGAGATTCCTGATGCCGAGGATGACGACTGACCCGGGCAAGCACGGCGCCCCCCAGCCTTTGGCTGGGGGGCGTTATTGCGTGTCACATGCCGGTTACGGCTTCAGTTCGCACTTCACCGTTGCCTTGGAGGCGTCGCACGCGTCCAGGCCCGGGATCTGGACCCAGTAGGCGTCGTGATCCAGCAGCCGGAACTGGGGCGCGAACGTGGAGCCGAACCGGTTCATCGCGGCTCCGTTCACCCAGTTGGACATCGAGGAGCGTCCGCAGACTTCCTTCCACGTTGGGGCCGCGTACGACAGGTCGTCGTAGAGCTTGGTCTTCGTGGCGTAGGTCTGGACGCATTCTCCGCCGTGGCTGACCTCGTTCGTGCCGCCCTTGTCGGCGGGCATGCCACCGGATTGATAGGTGGCGTTGAAGGCGTACTCGTCACAGGAGATGGAGTCGGGCGTTCCCGTGGAGACGAGCTCGTCGAACAGACCGGTGTCGGGGTGTTTTTTGAAGGCCCCCGTGCCGCTGGTGTTGCAGATCTTGCCGCGGTTTGTCTTCTCCGGGTCGACGTTGCCCTCGTTGCGGGCCGCGTTCGGCAGGTAGTTCAACGGGTGCAGTGGGTCGCGCCCGATCAGGTTGGGCGTCTTGTTCCGCAACAGCCAGGCGTGTGCCGCCGCGGCCGGAGCCTTTGCGCTGTTGATGACGTAGCCGGGCACGAAGCCAGGGAACACGCAGCCCGGGGCCTTGTTGCCGGCGAGGCTGGCCTTGTCGCAACGGGCCTTGAACAACGGAGTGCCGGCCTCGGGCTGCGTCATCACCAGTCCCGGCGCGTTCGTGGTCGCGAAACCGTGGATCCACAGCGGGAGCTCCTTGGACAGATCGATGTCCCTGGTGCCCGAGCTATTGGCCACGCTGCCGTCCCACGTCAGGGTCGCATTGCCCTCGGCCATGTGGTAGTCGAGGCCGCTGCCCCAGTTCGGCTTGCGGTCGCTCGCGAAGTCGAAGCCGGTCTCGTTGTCCGTGCAGCCGGCGTTGCACGCGGCGCCAAGGTTGAGACCCAGTGCGCTGGGCGCCGCAGGCCACGGCTCCAGCGGCTTGTGGGAGCCCTCGATGGGCTGTACCTGGAGCCACTGCTTGATGGTGTCGCCCTCGGTGTCGAGCTTGATCTGCCACATCAACTCCCAGCTCTGACGCCAAGTGGGGACACCTGTCTCGTCGTCTGCCGTCGCGGTCCAGGTGTAGATCAGGCAGGCTTCGGTGCGGTTGAAGTAGGACTTCTGGCCCACCAGGGTGGTGTCGCACCAGTCGTTGTCGAGCACCGGGCCGGTGTAGTCACGCGTGCTTGGCTGGCTCTTCTGCACTTGCCTGGAACGCTTGATGGAGTCCGCGGCGGCCTGGGAGCGTTCCTTCTCGGGCGTCACTGTGATGGTGGCGCCGTCCTGCTTGAACGTACGCGACTTACCGACCGAAGCCGGGTCCCAGCCGTTGTAGTCGAAGGCCGACATGGGGTTGTTGTTGAACGCCGGCTCGGGAGCGGTGGGGTTGGGCGCGGGAAGCGTGATGTCGACGGCGTGCGGACGGTCGGCTGTCCCCGTGGGCACGAACTCGGCCCACGGCGTCCACCCGGTGTCGAAGTGCGTGCCGTCGTAGGCGGATGCCCGGAACTTGTACTTCTTGCCCTCCGTCAGCAGCCCCGCGGGAACCTTCACCTCGGTCGGCTTGTCCACGTCGGTCCACGGCGAGACGAGATAGTCGCCGATCTTCGCGTCGGTCACCGCGTCACGGATGTCGAAGGTGCCGTTGACCTTGTCGCCGTCCGCGTCGTCGAACGTGGCTTGAAGGGTCGGGGTGAGGGTGTCGGTCTGCCACACGCCCTTGGAGTCCTGCGTGAACGGCGGCCCGGCCTTCGGGTCGTGCCCGTTGCCCGGCCGGTAGTTGTACGTGACCGACAGCTTCGGCTGGTTGGCCGCGTTGTTCGCGGAGTTGACCTGCTTCCAGTGGGAGGTCGAGTCGCCGGTGGCGCGCAGACCCATGTGCCCGGAGCTGGCGTTGGCCGAGGCCCAGGACTGGACGAGGTTGTCGACGTCGGCGTTGATCCAGCCGTCCCCGCCGCATTCGGTCCGGCCCTTGGTCTCCGTGCCGGTGTGGTACTGCTGCTGCCAGGTGGGCTGCTTCGTCCACCGGCTGGTGGTCGAGGCGACGCTGGTGGCCCAGATACCCCAACCGTAGTTCTTGCAGTCGGTGTTGCCCGAGTGGAAGTTGTACAGCGACAGGTTGGTGTCGACGATTAGCGCGCCCTTGATGGGCGTGGTGTTCCACTTGATGAACGAGCGCGCGGTGCGCGGGGTGCCGTCGCTGTTCTTGGTGCCCGGGTCACCGATGTCGAGTTCGGTGTCGGTGGACAGGTCCGTCGTCTCGCCCTGCTGGACGTAGGTGTCGAAGGCGTTGGACAGCGCGGAGGTGGACGGGTCGACCGTGACCGGGTACTTCGTTGCCGGGTCGGCCAGGAACTTCTTGTCCGGGGTGACGACCAGGTCGACGTTGCCGCCGCCCTTGTTGACCACCTTCATGCCCACCGGGGCCCGGTTCTCGTGCTTGTTGGAAATCTTGCTCGTGGAGGCGTCCCACATGACCGGGGCCGGCATGACGGCGCGCAGTTTGCCGCTTGTGCGGTCGGTGAAGCTGACCGAGCCGTCCTTGTTGGCCTTGGCCTCAAGCCCCTTGGCCTTCAGCGGCAGCGTGTAGCCGTAGTCGGCGTCGCCGGTGGGGCGCTGCTTGATGTCGACAAACTGCTCGAACCCGGTCCGAGTTGCCTCCACGCGCACGTCGGCGTTGGGCACCGCGTCCACGTACCGTGCGGTGGCGCCGTCAAGCACAGGCTCGGGCAGACCACCGCGCCACTGCAGGGTGACAGCGGTGTCGCCGCTGCCGAGCGTGACGAGATCCCGCGGTGCAGCCTCGCTCGCGGCCTGCAGCGACCGTGCCTTGGCGCCGCCGCCCGAGGCCAGTTCAAGGCCCTGTGGGTGAACCTTGGAGCCGACCGAGCCGTCATCCCGGCGCACCAGGCCGACGTCGACCGTCTGCCACTTCCCGCCACGCTTGACGCGCTCGGTGCCGGCCGTCATCTCGGTGGTGAAGCTGCCGTCCGGATTGGCGAAGGTCTTGGAGGTATCCGTCGTCTGCGACGTGAGCTCCACCTTCTCGCCGGTGCGCCGCGCCTTGAACCGTGCGGTGGGAACCTCACCCGCATCGGCAGGCAGGGCCTCGAGGATCTCCGCCTTGGACGGCTGGGAGACCTTGGCCGGCTCGCTGCTGGGCTCCGGGGCGGGAGCCGCGGCGGCCTGTCCGGTGACGGCGATGCCCACCTCGGCGATCAGCAGCAGCGCGGCGGCCGCCGCGATTCGGCTGTGTCTTCTGCGTCTTGGCGTGATGGATCGTGTGGATGGATACACGAAGTGCCGTGTCCTTCCCGATAGGTCAACTCAAACGTCTGTGCGAGGTCGCACGGACGTCAGGACTCTAGGCGGGAAGATCACTACCGATGAAGTTACTTTCAGGACACACGCATTCGGCAACTACCCAACCAGGAACCACGCTTGGCATCACCGGGCGCGCATGCTCAAACGTCAGATGGATCACAATAGGCACCCGGACGAGAAACCACTGGGGTACTGGAACACGCAAAACGAAAAACCCTTCCGGCTTCACCACTGCGGCCTCCTGACTCATGGCAGGAGGAAGCTAACTTGCCCCATAGAGCCCCCATATCCCGAACCTAGACGACAAACAGGGTTACACGGATTCCGTCCTCAAGCCGCGGTGACCTAAAAGCGATGCTTGCTGTGTCCACAAGGGACGCAAAACGTAGACACAAGGCGTTGCAACCGCATCGAACACACGCGGTGTGACGTTTCCTCGGCTCGATGCGCTGGATAAGACAGACCCCTACGACGAGCCGTCCGATACGACAACTTCACTCAAGGTGGACACATCTCGACCCATCCGCCCATCGCCCACCCACTGAGCACCATGCGCGAGACCGAGGCCACCGTGGCCGGCCGCCGCAACCTACGCCATCGCCCACCCAAACAAAGGTCTACCAGCACTGACAGGACCAGACTGCCCACACACTCCCTGCTTCACCTAGCGCTGTGACGAGGAAGGCTGGCCGAGGAGCGATTGGGACAGTCGGACGAACGGTGACGCCCGTCCGACTCCTGGAAGGATGGTGACCGAACCTGTGCAGGCGCGCAGGCTGACCGACCCGGAGGAATAGAAGCTGCAGCAGACCGCGCGCTGTGGCAGCACCAGCTCGACGCGCTACCGCTGGGTAAGACGCTGCTGAGGCCCACCAGCGAAAAATCGCCCAACTGATTCAAGCCAACGAGGACTTCGCCATCCCCTCAACCACTGATGGGCATCATGGATTCTTCACCAGTGATGGGCGTCATCCCATTTTCACTGTGGCGCGTCATGCGGTTTCACCGATTCCTGTGATGGGCACGGGGGTTCCGGTGCCGTCAGGCCGATGAAAAGACGTACCGTTTCGCGAGCGAATTGGATGACGCGCGTGTATGCGCCGGGTACAGTCTGACTCCAGAATTGATCCGAAATGCTTTTTGAAGCAGCTTAGGGGGTAGCCCGGATCTGCCAAAGCTACATGCTGCATCACCTGATGCAGACTCACCGGCCCCAGCCACCCTCCCCTTGTTGCTGCTCGGGCCGCAGGCCCGTTGGCCGTCCCGCGTAGCGGGGCCGGCGGTTGGGGTGCGGAGCGCCCACGCGGTGGCTGGAGCGCAGCGGAGGCCGCCTCGCGGGGACGCAGTCCCCGCTGCTTCGGGAGCGCAGCGGACGGAGCGTCAACCCTGATGCGCAGCATCGGGGTTGTGCGGGTGGCGCAGCCACCCGCCAACGCTCCCGCGGAGCGGGAGCGCAACCTCCGCGCGCAGCGCGGAGGTTCGCTTACACATCGCGCAGCGATGTGG
>NZ_JCBCPP010000003.1:0-9889 GCF_059889265.1 Streptomyces sp. MMS24-W38
GAAGACACCGGCTCAGTTGCGAGCCGACGCAGAGGCCGCACTGAAGCGGCCGGGGCAGCGCCGTATCCGGCTGCTCGCCCAGCTGGAGGAGGTGGACGCGGAGCTGCGCCCCCTGATCCGGCACGCCCGTGAGGTGGAACTGCCGATCCGGCGGATCACGGAACTCACGGCCGTGGCCCCGAACACGGTCCGGTCGTGGCTCCGAGAGCCGGAGTCCTAGACGGCCCTCAGACGGCCTGGAGAGCCTGCGAGGCTGATCCGGTCACCGGTCCCGGGAACGGGACGGAGACGGGCGCCTAGGGCCACTCTCGGCACCGAATCCGGGGTCTCCTCGCGCGGGCGCGCGTAGAGCCACCCCCCTAGGTTCGGGGTCAACGGCTCAACGTCGCAGGTCAAAGGCCGTTGCGGGGGGTCAACGCCCCCCGGTCGGGTCAACCGGCGACCACAACCGAACACGCAGCGGGCCGGACCCCGCGTCAACGAGAATCCGGCCCTATCCACGATCAGCTTGGAGGCAATCTCGTGGACAAGAACCAAGTGTTGTCCAAGATCGCTTCCGGAGCCAAGTCGGCTTCCGGAGGGATCACCAACTCGCTCGACGTGCTGGCACCGGTCTGCGCCCCGCTGGCCGCGCGCTGGGACGCCGAAGCGACCCGCCGGAAGGATCTCCGCACCCCGGAGAACCTGAAGGCGCTCATGGACGCCCAGCGCGCCCACAACTCGGCTCGGTCGACGGCCGCGACGGCTCGCAGCCAGCGGACCGCCGCGCGGGCCGCGTCGCAGAACCCCTTCAGCACCGGACGCCGGGCGGCTCGCACGGCGGACAAGGCGGCCCGCTCGCACCGCGCGTCGGCAAAGGGCGCGCTCAAGTCGGCGCGGAAGAACTACCCGGCGACGCTGAAGGCTCGGGCGGTCCAGGCGCACGCGGTGCACGCGGTCCCGGCTGGTCTCGCGTCCTACGTGCTGTCGGCGCCGGTCGACTGGACGGTGTGGCCGGCGGCGACGTCGCTCGGACTGATCGCCGCGAACATCGCCGCGCTCGCGATCGGCCGGCGGTCCGTGGCGGTCGACGTCGACGGCGACCTGTCGGCGGAGGAGCGGCGCCTGATGGAGCGGCTCGACCCGTCGTTCTGGGTGCAGCACGCGGAGGAGCGCGGCCTGTCCGGCACGCTCACCGAGCACCCGGAGGTGACGGCGGCCGGGATCGTCTGCGGCGTCCGGCTGGACGGGAAGTGGTCGGCAAAGGCGCTGGCCGCTCAGGCGGACCAGGTGCGCGCGCTGCTCGGCATGAAGTCCGAGACGCGGATGCAGATCAGCCGTGGCAGCCACGGCGACCGCGCGCTGATCGTGATCCGGACCCGGTCCGCGTCGGACGGCGTCTCGATGATCTGGACGCCGGACCACGTCGGCATCGGCGTCGACGAGGTCACCGGAGAGTTCGTCGACCTGCCGCTGAAGGCGGGCAAGCACATCCTGGCCGCCGGACGCACCGGCATGGGCAAGTCGGTGTCCTGGCGCCCGCTGGCAATGCGCGCGGTCATGGCCGACGACTGGACGGCGGTGGTCATCGACCCCAAGCGCCAGGAAGCGATCGGCTGGCAGCACTGCCTGCGGTGCGTCGGGCAGGAGACCGACCGCGAGGAGCGCATGGCGCGCATCTACGGGGTGGCCAAGGAGCTGACCCGCGAGATGCACCGCCGCCAGGGCATCGCCACCGGCTCGACCTGGATGCCGGACGGCCGCCCGGAGAACCGCAACTTGCTGGTGGTCATCGACGAGGGCGCGGCCATCGTCCGGATGTCCAAGCAGAAGAAGTACGGCGACGTTTTGGACCTGTTCGAGGAGCTGTGGTCCGAAGCCCGCAGCGTGGGCTTTCAGTTCGTGTGGGCGACGCAGTTCCCGACCAAGGCGGTCGGTGTCCCGGCGGCGGTGAAGGAGAACATGAGCGCGTTCCTCTCCCTCACGGTCAACCCCGGTGAGGCCGAACGCGCGATCTTCGGTGAGACCGCCCAGCAGGAAGGCTGGCTGCCCTCCCGGCTCGACGGCATCCCGGGCCGGGCGATGCTCCAGTTCGAGAAGCGGGGCACCGATCCGCTGCGGCTGTGGCACGTCACTGACGGCATGATCGCCGGACTGCCCAAGGCGGCCCCGTGGCGTATCCCGCAGGAGACGGAAGCGCCGGCGGCCACGCTGCGCCTGGTGAAGGAGGCGCCTGCGGCCCCGGCGACGAACCGGGCCAGGGTCCTGGCGGCCGTGACGGAAGGCGCCCGCACGTCGAAGGCAGTGACCGAGGCGACCGGGATCAACAAGGGCACCGTGTCGCGCGAGCTGAAGGCGCTTGCCGAGGCTGGGGCCGTGCACCGCGCCGACGACGGCACGATCACCGTTGCCACGGTCCGGACGGAGGCGACCGCATGAGCCGCCGTCTGTTCCTGGCCCTGGTCCTCCCGTTGCTGGCCGTCGAGTGCTGGGCTCAGTTCGTCGCCCATGACCAGCAGATCGTCACCCTGGCCGCGCTGTTGGCGCTCGCGGTGATCGCCGTCCGTTGGGCGACCCTCCCCCGGTCGGTCGACGAGTGCCCGGCCGACTGCCCCAAGTGCGCTGAATCGGAGGGGGAGGCATGAGCGCCCAGTTGGACGCCGGGCACATCCCGGCCGACATGATCCCGCCCGGGGCCGACCCCCGCACCGTGGTGATCGTCCACCACCATCCCGCCGCCCGGTCCTACACCGGCCCGATCATCCTCGCGGTCGTCGTGAGCGCCGGCGCCATCGGCGTGGTGATGACCCTCTGCCTGCTGCTCCAGCTCACCGCGACGACGGCCGCCGCCGTGGCCGCCGCCGCCCCCGCCGGGGTCGGCCTGTCCATCCCGCTCGCCCGTCGGAAAGGGAAGTGACCATGACTAAGCCGAACTTCAAGCGGCTGGCAACCGTGGGCCCGGCCGTCGCCATGACGGTCGTGAGCATGGTTCTGACCCTGGCGGTCGTCGTGATGTGGCTGGGTGAGTCGATGCACTGGGGCGTGGCCCTGGTGGTCGGTCTCGGCATCGACGGCGGTTGGCTCGCCACCCTGGCGTATGACCGGCGGCTCGCCGCTCAGGGCGACCACTCCACTCCGATCACCGTGGTGGGTTGGGCGTTCGGTGCGGTGGCGACCGGCGTCCTGGTCGCCCACGCGGTGGGGGAGGGCGACGACATGGGCGCGTGGCTCGCCGTCGCCTGGCTCCCCCTCGCGGCAAAGGCGTTGTGGTTGGTGCACGGTCTGTGGGAGCGGACCGCGCTCACCCCGACCGCCCTGGACACGATCCGGAAGGTTCAGCAGGACGCCCGTGACGCGGCGGCCGTCGCCCGCGCGCAGCTCCGGGCGGAAGCGGGTACGGAGGTGACCCGGCTGGAGGCCGTGACGGCGGCCGGGGCGCGCGTCGCACGGGTCCAGGCCGCGACCGCCGGCACTCTCGCCGGAGCGTGGTCGGTACTGGAGGCGGCCCGCCAGGGTGACGGCACCGGCAAGGCTCTGACCTGCGTCACGGAGCGCGTCACGCCCGGCGTCACGGGCGTCACGGCGGCCCGCTGGGAGTTGCCGGTGTGGGGGCCCACGGAGCCGGTGGCCGCCATCGAGGCCGCTCCCGCGCTCACCGATGACGACCTGGACCGGATCGTCACGGAGCTCCGGCACGGTGAGGTTCCGCCGCTTACGTACCGGGAGATGGCCGAACGGTTCCGGGCGGCCGGCCACGCGGCCGGGGAGACCCGTCTACGGTCCGCCTGGAAGCGCGTCACCGCGACGGCCGGGACGGGGGCGTAATGGCGCTCGCCTACCTGCTGTCCGTCCTGGTGGCTCTCGTGGTCCTGGCGGTGGCCCTGCGCCCCCGCCGGACCCCGGCCCCGCCTCCGCCCCCGGCGCCGGCACCCGCTCCGGCCGGACTCCCGTCCACGGCCGAGGCTGAAGTCCGCTTGATACTCGCCGCCGCCACCCAGCTCGCCGCCCGACTCGATACCGCAGCCTGACCAACCGCCCCGGGGCCGGAGGGGGAAGTCCCCTTCGGCCCTCTTGCGCAGGCTTGTTGTGCAAGGTGAATGGTGCGTGTCATGCTGATACGCACAGCGCAATCCATCCCACCCGGAGGGAACCGACCATGACCGACGCCAAGACCCCCGCACAGCTCGCCGACGCCGCCGCCGAAGCCATCCGGGGCGTGATCCACGCGACGATGTCGCAGCGTCCCGGCTGGGAGTACCCGGCCGACGCGTACAGCGTCGTGGGCGAGCTGGGCACGCTCGTGATGCGCCTGCCGCAGGCGCTCGAACAGCTCACGGAGTTCGTGGAGAAGCTGCACCAGGACGGCCACGTCGTGGCCGACGGTGGCGACACCATCGAGCGGGTCTACAACCTGGGCGCCGCCAAGGGCGACGCGGTGGACGCCGCCGAACGGCTCCGGTCCGCCCTGGACGAGATGCACGCCGCACTGTCCCCGCTCGCCTACAAGGACTGACGCACCACGGGGCCGGGTGCGCGAACACCCGGCCCCGCGACCGCCCGTGCGGGTGCGCGAACACCCCACGGACCCGACCCATCGGAGGAGACCCGATGAGCGCGTTCGAGGTTACCCAGCCTGAGATCCACACCCGGCCCATCACTCAGACCGAACAGTGGGAGCTGGTCATGGAGGCCGCCGACTACCGGTGCCAGTGCGCCGACGGCCTGTGCGGCTCGCAGCACGCGACCACCGGCCGACGCTGCCCAGCCGTCCATGACCAGAGCCACCGGAAGGGCAAGGGGCTCGTGCGGCTGATCGCCGCGCCGATGGATCTCGGTCTGTCCGACCTGGAGGCCGTGGCCGTCCCGATCCAGCAACTCCGGGCGTGGTGCCCCGCGTGCTACGTCGCCGCCCGCCGCCGGGCACGGGAGGCGTACACCAACGCCCGCCGGCTCGAGACGGGTCCGGAGCCCACGTTGTTCTGATCAGACGACCGTGCCCCGCCGGGCCGTCCACCACGGGCGGCCCGGCCCTACGGAGGGAACCGACCATGACCGACCGCACCCGCGATGAGCTCCTTGCCGAGATCGCCCGTCTCAGGGCCGAGCTGGAGCGCGCCCAAGCACTGGCCGTAGACGCCACCGAGTACCGCATCCCCCTGCCCGAGAACGGCGGTACGACCCTCGTCGTCCGGCGGCAGTCACCCGTCAGTGCCACGGGCGGCACGGGGTGGGCCGTGAGCACCACGGGCTACGGCGGCGGCCGGGCATGGACTGCCGAGGGGTGGCAGGACTCCATCAGCGCCCTGTCCGTCGACCGGCTGTTCTGTTGGCCCGACGCTGCCACCGCCGTAGACGCAGCACGCCGCGCACTCGCCGGCGCCTGACACACGGAAGCCCCGCCGTATCGCGCGGCGGGGCTTCCGTCGGACCGTCAGTCCCCATCAGGCACACGCGAGTCGGGGGGCAACACCCCACTCCGTTCGGTGCCAGGATCACCACCAGTCCAAACGGCAACGGCCCAGGGTTCGCAGCCCCGGGCCGTCCGTCCCACATCTCGCGCCCCTAGACCGGGCGAGACAGGAACGTTGCTCGTGCCCACTGTACGAAGCGAAGCCACGGCACCACCACACCGGCCCGCCGGACGCCCCCGCGTCCTCGATCTCTGCTGCTGCGCCGGTTTCGACGTCGTCGGCGTCGACATCGCGCCGCGCCCCCGCTACCCGTTCGAGTTCGTCCAGACGGACGCGATCGAGTACGTCCGCGAGCACGGCCACCGGTTCGACCTGATCCACGCGTCGTGGCCGTGCCAAGCCACGTGCGCGCTGACCAAGGGGACGAACGCCCGCCTTGCCGACCGGTACGTCGACCTGTTGCCCGCCGGCCGGGCCGCGATGGAGTCGACCGGCGTCCCGTTCGTGATCGAGAATCCCGACGCGCGGCCGGACGTCGTCCTCTGCGGCGAGATGTTCGGGCTCGGAGTGATCCGGCACCGGCGGTTCGAGTTGGGCGGCTGGAGCGCCGCTCAGCCTGCCCACAAGCCGCACCGCGGGCCCGTCCGAGGCTGGCGCCATGGCGTCTACCGGGACGGCCCGTACATCGCGGCTTACGGCAAGGGCGGTGGTAAGGGCAGCGTCGCGGAGATCCAGGCCGCCATGGGGATCGACTGGACCGACGTTCACGAGGAACTGACGGAAGCCATCCCCCCGGCGTACACCGAGTGGATCGGCCGCCAGTTCCTCGCCCCCGCCGGGCAACTGGCTCTGTTCGGGGCGGTGGCCGCATGAGCGCCACCCGCACCGCCGGCCCTCGATGCCACTGCGGAACCCCGATCGCCCGCACACCGGGCAAGCGCCCCAAAGTCTTCTGCTCCGAGGCGTGCAAGAAGCAGGCGGCCCGTGCCCGCAAGCGGGCCGAGGAAGCCGCCAACGGCGCCGCGCCCCAAAAAGGGACGCGCCTTGGTAAAGGGTTGACAGAGTTTTCCAAGAGCGGGGAGCCGCAGGACGTTCCCGCAGGTCAGACCAGTGATGCGGCCAAGGCTGCGGTCCGTCGGTGGCAGGGCCGGAAGGTACTGAACCGCGTCTCCCGGATCGACGCTTGCCGGGGCTGTGGCCGGAACGTCCTGGACCCGGACACGGGCGTGATCGTCGGTCGGTCCTCGCGCGGGTACGCGGTGACGATCGGCCTGGTCCGGTGCGGGCGGATCTGGTTCTGTCCGGAGTGCTCGGCTGCGATCCGCCGGGGCCGGACCGAGGAGGGGAAGACCGGCGCCCTGCGTTGGCTGGCCGCTGGGGGCACGCTCGCGGTGGTGGTGCTCACCGCCCGGCACAACCGCACGACGGAGCTTCGGCGGCTCACAGACGCGCTCTGGGGGGCGCCCAAGCTGGATGCCAAGGGCGCCCCGGTGCTGGACCGGTCGGGCAAGCCGAGGCGGACGCCCGGCGCCTATCAGCGGATGCTCACCGACCCTGCGTTCTACGGGCGGCCCGAGTCGGTGTCGACCTGGACCAGGAAGGACGGCACGGTGAAGTCGTCGGTCCGCCCGGCAGAGGACGGCCACCGGCACCGGATCGGGTACGCCGGCATGGTCCGTGCCTCGGAGGTGACGCGGTCGCTGGCCAACGGCTGGCACCCGCACATGAACCTGCTGGTGTTCCTCGGAGGCACGCTTGACGGCACTCCGGCAAAGGGCACGGTGACCGGGCACTTCACGCCCGAGGAGGCCGACCTGGACGCGTGGGAGGACTGGCTACGGGAGGACTGGACCGAGACCCTGCGGAAGATGGACCCGAGCTTTGCCCCGTCCAAGGAATGCGAGACGCGGGACTGTAAGTGCGGGGGCAAGGGGCACGGCGTCATGGTGCAGATCGTCCGGTCTGCCGACGATGCGGCCCTGATCGAGTACCTGACGAAAGTCCAGGATGGGAAGCGGGACCGGCCGGAGTCGGTGGCCGCCGACCTGGACACCGCGACCGGTGCCGTGCTGGAGACCGTGCGGGCCGACCACAAGACCGGACGGGGCCGGAAGTCCATGACGCCCTTCCAGATCCTCTACCGGCTCTGGGATCTGGAGGTACAGGGCACCGACCCGCGCCGGGCCGAGGGATACGGCACGCCCGAGCAACTGCGGGCGTGGTGGGCGGAGTACGAGGAGGCGTTCGCCGGACGGCGCGCGATCGAGTGGACGCGCGGCCTGCGGCGGCACGTCGACCTGGACGGCGACGACTCCGAGGAGCGTGACCTGGAGTACGTCTACGAGGGCGCCACGCGGGAGCCGTTGACCGGCGGAGTGGTCATGACCGCTACCGCGCACGGCACGGTGGTCGGTGCGGATGCCGAGATGGACGTAGAGGCCGTGGTCGTGGCCGAGTGCTACGACTCCGCAGGCGACATCGTCGGCGGCCTGGGTGGTCGACGCGACCACGTCCGGGTGCTCACCGCCGAGGAGGTGGCCGCCGTACAGGAGAACCTGGCCGCCCGCGTGTTGGCCCGCCGGGAGGAGCGCGAGCGGCAAGCGCGCATCGCCCAGTACGAGGCGGACCAAGCCGCGATGGAACGGAAGCGCCGGCATCTTGCCGGTCTGCTCGCGCAGCTCGTCACCGCCCGCCGCACCGGCACGGAGTGATCCGCAACCCCGACTGCCACGGATACGGTCACAGATGGGAGACGCCCCGGAGCGACGAACCCCGGGGCGTCTGGTGATGAGTACTCACCGGCCATTGTGCCGGGGCGGGAGGGGTGCCGCATGGCGCTCATACGCAGAGGCAAGTACAAGCGGGATTTCACGGTTCTGCCGAACGGGTCCCTACGGGATGACGCACTGTCCTACCGGGCGAGGGGAGTTCTCGCGGAGATCCTGTCTCATCAGAAGTGGTGGGCCGTGTCTGCGGACGCCCTCGCGGAACGGGCGATGAGGGACCGGGGGAAGCGTGGGGAGGGGCGGACCGCCATGCGAGCGGTGTTCCGCGAGTTGGAAGCGGCGGGGTACATGCACCGGTGGAAGTTCCGACTCCCGGACGGCCGCATTCGCACGCTGCTGGTGTTCCACGACACTCCGCGACCCAAGACGCCGGACGCGATGCCGGCGAACGATGAGGTTCCGCCCGACTGGAGTTGACCGGGGTACGGCTCACCGGTCGTCGGTCCAACCGGCGTCGGTCCATCCGGCGCCTGGTGAGCCGCACGCCTAAAGGAAGTACCTACCGAGAAAGATCGGCGGGAGAAAGAGAGAGGGAAAAGCGCGGGAGCGCTCGCGCTCCATCCCGCCGTCGGCGTCTGCGGAGCGCGCGCGTGCGCGAGGGGGAGGGGAAGACGCCCCAGAGGCCGCCCTGGAGCCGACCGGGACCCGTTGGCGCCCTTGCCCCTGTACGGGTTCCCAAGGGGCCGCAGACGGCCGCGTATCCGGTTCCTCGCCCTCCCGCGCGAGTAGGGGGAGGCCTCTCTCGAGCGGCGACCGTGAGCACCGGGCGAGTTACCGGCCCGCGATGCGCGCGACTCTGGGGGAGTCCCGGGGGACCGGTTGTGACCGGTCGCGTGCCCGACCGCGCGCGCGGACGCGCCACGCCATGGACTTGCCACGCTGCGCCCCGGTGCCGTGGCCGCGAGGGCGGTCCCTCTACCGTCCCGGCATGAGCGATGCCACGCCCCCCGCCCCCCGTCTGTGCGCCTGGTGCGGGGGACCGGTGCCAGAGCAAACCGGCGCCGGACGCCCCCGGGACTACTGCCGCCGGTCCTGCCGCCAGCGTGCCTACGAGGAGCGCAAGGTGGTCGACCGGATCGAGGAGCGGGAGCGTCTGGCCCGTATCGCCGTACTGGCAGAGGTCGCCGCCAAATCGACACGTGACGGAATCTCGAGCCCCGCCATTCCGGCACGTGACGAAATTCAGCGGGAGCGTCCGCCGGCACTTCCCCCTCGGTCGGCGGGCCGCCGTCGGCCCCTGCTGCCTCCCCCGCCCGGTACGGTCCGGCAGCCGGACGCGCAGCCACGACGGACCGGTGCCTAGCGGAGCGCCCACGACGGCCGCGACCCCATCGCGGTAGCTGCTGCTCCCCATCGGCCCATACCGGGCCGCAAGGTCGCCTCACGCGCCCGCATCCGTGACGGCGGGGGTACGGCGGTCGGCCACGATTCCGGCCCGGCAGACGGCCGTACAGCGCGACCGGTCCCCCCTCCCCTCCCCGCTGCCCATTGCTACGCGCACAACGGCGTGGCCGCAGTCGGCGGACGGCTGGCCATGTAAACCCCGGCGAGTGGCCGCCCGCCGGGGGCCGGGAGCGGGGCGGAGACAGGAGCGCCCGGCCGTCGGCGGGCGAGCCGACCGGCGGAGCCGGGCGGCCTTGATGGAGTAGGGAAACTTGTACCGCGTCTTGCGCACACCGCACGGCATGTGTCAGTCTGAACCGCATGACGCAG